>JBGVMW010000262.1:0-1619 GCA_045125095.1 Lachnospiraceae bacterium | reverse complement strand
TTTTTTAGCTCTTTACTATATAGTGCTATAATATAAGAGGGTGATTTTATGGCATATTTCTTAAAGAAAACAAAGAATAAAAAAGGTATTTATTTACAAATTTATGAAAGTTATTACGATCCTGAACGCAAAGGTGGAGCTCATCGTTCATACAAACCAATCGGATATGTTCATGAGTTGCAGGCAAACGGTATAGATGACCCTGTCGCCGTATTTTCTGAAGAAGTTCAGAAACTCAATCAGGAATATAAAAAGAAAAAACAGTCTGAAAAAGAACGTCAGATCTCTGAAGATTCTCCCGAAAAGCTTCTTGGCTATTTTCCATTGAAGAATCTTAATGATTCTCTTGGATGTAAAAAATATATTGACCTTATGCAGACAGTAACCAATTTCAGATTCAACGTATTTGATATGTTATCAGCTCTTATTTACGCAAGGCTCGTTCAGCCATGTTCAAAATCAAAAACATATGTTGAAGTCATACCAAAACTGTTTGAAAAACATGCTTTCTCTCTTGACCAGCTTTATTCCGGACTTGAATATATCGGTTCCGAATATGAAAAAATCATTGAAATCTTTAATCATCAAGTCAGTCAAAAATATAAATTTGATACTTCACACTCTTATTTTGACTGCACAAACTTTTATTTTGAGATTGATAAAGAAGATGATTTCAGGCTCAAAGGACCATCAAAGGAAAACAAAAAAGAACCAATCGTTGGATTAGGTCTGCTCCTTGATGCCAACCAGATACCCATAGGCATGAAAATGTATCCCGGCAACGAAAGTGAAAAACCAATAATCCGCAGTATCATTGATGATCTCAAGCAAAGGAATAATATATCTGGCAGAACCATTCAGGTAGCGGATAAAGGTCTTAACTGTTTCAATAATATTCTTCATGCGCGAAAAGCCGGTGATGGATATATTTTCTCCAAATCTGTTAAAATTCTGCCAGAAACAGAAAAAACATGGGTATTACTTCAAAATGATTATGTTGATGTAAAGAATAAGAAGGGAGAACTTCTCTATCGCACCAAAGAATGTGTTGATGATTTTATATATACTTACACAGATTCTGCTGGACACAAAAAAACGCTGAAACTCCCTGAAAAACGCATCGTTACATTCAATCCTAAGCTTGCCGAAAAACAGAAATACGAAATCAACAGACAAGTCGAAAAGGCCAAAAAACTAAAAGCATGCGAAGCCAAAAAATCTGAATATGGTGACAGCGCAAAATATGTCACCTTTGTTTCTGCTGATAAAAAAGGAAATAAAACAGATGGTAAAATCAAAGTTGAAATAAACGAAAAAGCTATAGAAAACGCAAAAAAACTTGCTGGTTACAACATGATCATAACATCAGAAATCCATATGTCTGCTTCAGAAATATACACAGCATACCATAATCTCTGGAGAATTGAAGAATCTTTCCGTGTCATGAAGTCCCAGTTAGATGCCCGACCTGTATATCTGCAAAAAAGAGACACCATAACCGGACATTTTCTTATTTGTTACCTTGCCGTTCTACTGACAAGGATCTTACAGATACATATTTTAAATGATAGCTTTGGTACTGAAGAGATTTTTGATTTCATGCATGATTTCAGAGTTGC
>JBGVMW010000261.1:0-34892 GCA_045125095.1 Lachnospiraceae bacterium | reverse complement strand
CATAATAGATTTACACGATAAACGTGTATAAATCTATTATAAAGCAAATGGCTCACTTCGACTGGAATGATGGCTCACGGATAATCGGAACAATGGCTCAACCTTACCGGACAGCCGGCTCATTTGACCGCGGATTATTCATCTCTTCCGGAGGAGGAACGAAACTGCCCAACCTGCGGAACGCAGATGGAATGTATTGGAAAAGAATTCGTCCGTCATGAATTCCGCTTTACCCCTGCCAAAGGGAAAGTGGTAAATATTTATCGTGAAACGTATAAATGCCCGGAGTGTGCCGTTTCAGTGGAACATCCCGATGATCAGACGTTTGTTAAAGCTCCTGTGCAGGAACCGGTAATCCCAGAAAGTTATGCATCTGAATCCGTTGTTGCATGGGCGATGCACCAGAAGTACCAGAATGGTCTGCCGTTAAAGCGGCAGGAGGCAGATTGGAAACAACTGGGTGTCCCATTAAGCCGGGCTACGCTTGCTAATTGGATTATTTACTGTGCCGAGAATTATCTCTGTCATGTTTATGATTATTTTCACCGTCAGTTATTGATGCGTAAATATCTGATGGCAGACGAAACACGGGTTCAGGTGCTGAATGAGCCAGAGCGTAATCCTGAAACAGATTCCTGGATGTGGCTCTTCCGCAGTGGAGAAGACGGGCTTCCGCCAATCCTGCTCTATCATTACACAGAGACAAGGGCAAAGTTCCATGCGGAATCTTTCCTGAAGGGGTTCAGCGGATATCTGGAGACCGATGGATACCAAGGGTATAACAATCTACCAGATATCAAACGATGCTCTTGCTGGGCACATGTGAGACGTTACTTCACGGATGCCATACCGAAAGGGAAAGAGTATGATTATAGCCTTCCGGCAGTGCAGGGAGTACAGTTCTGTTCCAAGCTGTTTGATTGTGAGCGGTACTCAAAAGCAAAAAATCATACCGCAGAGCAGCGAAAAGCATTCCGCCTTGAAAAGGAGAAGCCGATACTGGATGCATTCTGGAATTGGCTGGATCAACAGCGTCCAAACAAGGGGACTCGTTTGGCGAAAGCGGTGAACTATGCCCAAAATCGGAAAGACACCCTGATGACCTATCTGGAAGACGGTCATTGTAGTCTTTCTAATAATCTCAGTGAGAATGCAATCAGACCATTTACTGTTGGTCGGAAGAACTGGCTGTTCAGTGCCAGTCCTAAAGGAGCCACCGCCAGCACTATTGTGTATACAATGGTTGAGATGGCAAAAGCGAATGATCTGAATACCTATAGATATCTGACCTATCTTTTGTCACAACGACCAAATGATAAAATGTCAGATGAACAGTTGGAACAGCTTGCCCCATGGAGTGAAACTGCGAAAGCTAACTGTCAAAACTAAAACAGAGTAAAATGCTTGCATCTATCATTTTGGTGCAAGCATAATTTACGAGTAACGTAGCAATATTTTGCACTTACGAAAAAAAAGGATATCGATTTGATATCCTCAAAACTAACTTTAGCAAATTTAACCACTTACCCTTTCCGTTATTTCAAATTATTTTATTCCGATTCTATAGTAATAACAAAGTTACCAATTGGAATATTTGATGCCACTCCCCTTAATACATTTCCTTTTTTCTCCAATGATACTGTCATTGAAGAGAAATCTTCAAATGATAATACCACTATTACATTTGGAGTCTCTAGCTTTCTAATGTTCAGCTGTATTTCAACTTCATTTGTTACCGAATTATACGAAACAAATGTTCGATCATCTTCTAACTCTTCCAAACGCGTAATATGTGCATCCGTATTCCCAGTCGTGCCACGCACTGTCGTAGCTAAAACAGGTTCAAACTGTAATGGTTCATTAATCTTATCCAATTGTTTCATAACAATTTCTGCAAAGTCTTGAACATTACCATAAATTACATTAATAGTTGCCAAAATTGTTCTTTTTACCATCTTTACCGTTTCTGTAACGGGACTATAGACAGATCCATACTCTTCTGAAATATTAATATCTCCCATCTCATCTTCTAACATTGTTAGCAGACAGAATGATTCATAACACTCCTTACAGCTTTTCAAATGCTCCATTCTTATAATCTGTTCATCAACAAATCCTTCATCCGATGCATTTGAACGAGCCAAATCAAATAATTCATCATATTCTAGGTGTTTCATCTTGATTGACCTCCCTTCAGCATACTGCTAATTTTGTCCATCTCTGTAGTATGTTCAATTGCTTTAGCAAGAAAAACGGAATCTTTCTTTGCTTCTTTCAACCATTCTTTCGCAACAATTTTATGCATATAATCCGTCATATGCCCAATTTGTTTTTCATCATATTCATTCACAAATATGACATCTTTTATTTGTAAAGCACCTACTGATGTCTCTATTTTTTCTTCCATCTGCATCCAAAAGTCTTCAGACCATCTCAAAGTATGCTTTATGAATTGTTGCATCTGTTCTTGTGATTCATTTCCCAGCATTAAAAGATTTCTTTTTCCCATACTCTTTATTGCCCATTTTGGTGATGCCGCCTTTCCATCAGGAATTGTATCAACGTTGTAACAAACTTGTAATACATGTGGTAATACTCTTGCATAATATAATGCAACTTTTCTCTGTGGTGCTGCGTCAACAACTGTCATAGCTTCACAATACATTATAAAACATTTATCAAATATACTTCTCCCTTCATCGGCCGCTATAATTAATTCGGGGCTATTTCCTTTATATTGGGGAGATTCCACATAATCCCCTACCTTGCCTCGCGTTTCACCCAAAGCATCTGCTTCTAATGATATAAATTCTCCACCATACTTAATTTGGGATTTATATTCTTGTCTTATTACATCCGATACTTTATGAAAATATATACCCTTACAATAACTGGCAAAAGAAATCGCGGCTTTCTTTTCTTGCCTAGTCTTTTGAACATAACTCCATACTGCTAACCTAGCATCCTGCATTGCAGTATGTTCATTTTCATCATTAAAGCATCCTGCCAAATATAACTGCCTTCGCACCAATCCATTATACATTTTATCAAGTAATACTATCAAACTTTGAAATGCATTTTCATCGCCCTCATAGCACTTTATGTATTGTTGATTGATTAAATTCGCTGCTTTCTGTACCTCAGTTCTTTTTTTCTCCTGCAATAACTTTATATGCTCAACTTGAGCATTCATATCGACTCCATCATTCATCAGATTACCTTCCTCTCTCCTTTTTGTTAATTACAACGATAACACGTAAATCCACCCCAATAAGTTTCATTCTTAAATGGTCTAAAACGATCATTTACATTTTCTAATAAATCTATATCTCTCTGATACTCATATGGAAGCATATTATTTCGAACGTAATCAAACCATCCTTGTTTTTTCATTTTACCAACTGATATTGTTCTTAAATATTCTTTTGCTTTTGCCAATGCAATCGGAGGACTCATTTTTTCTTCTATATAGAGATAATAAAATGTGTCCATTAAAATAACTGTACTAACAGATTCCGGTGCATTCCAAAGATGCGCAATCACATAACTCACACCTGCGGCTGCAAATGCTCCTACCATTCCTTGAAATCCTTTGTTAATAATACTGTCATTTCTACCGTTCAGACATGAAGATAACACAACTAAGTCAGTCGACTTCAAATCCAATCTGCTTATCTCATCTGCAGTTACAATTCCATTACCATACTTTTCTGATATCACGCTATTCTCAGTCCAATTCTTGACTCCTGCAAGCAATAGACATGACGAATATATCGATTCTGTCTGTCCATCCAAATCAAAAAATCCGTGTGTAGCAATATGTATATTTCTATAACCATATGCATTAAGAATTTTCTCCTTTGTTGCATTCATTCCAATAAAAGGTATAGTGTTTAAATACATTGCAACTCTCTTTGCCTCTATTTCCGCATATGGCAATGGTTCTATTGTGGATAAATCAATTTCGACTCTTCGACTGTAATCCGGTTTGATTCTCTTTCCGGTTGTTATAATCTTTTCTTTCACTTCATAAGCTGGATTACCAATTACCAATCCTTGTTTAGTATATTCCGAACCATCTGACTTATACAACAAATCACGAGCACATTCAATTTTTAAAATATTATGTTCATAGTCCCATCGCTCACCATCGTACAATAATTCAAATGGCAAATTTATAAGCCCCAAATCAGGTGCAATGTAAATCGTATTTGTTCCTTCAATATCGCGAATAATCGGCTTAATAAGTGAATAATATAGATCCTGGCGTAACTCTTCTAAATCAAATTTCTCATTCTCCTCCGAATCATTACTTGATAGACTTTGTAGCATCCCAACAAAATTTTCCGCTTTATCAATAATTTCAAGAGCATTATCAATTATTATCCGCTTTGTAGAAACATTGTCTTTTTCTTTTTTCATTATATAGACATCGAAAATATCTATATGTTCTGTTTGATCCACATTTTCGGACTGTGTTCGACCATATTCATTTACCGTCAAAACAAACTCTATTACCAAAGAGTTTTCTGGAACATTCTCTTTCACTAACTTTATTGTAGTATCAACAAATGTGCCATTTTCTGGGAACTGCTTAGCAAACTCTACTTCCAAGTTTCTCAACTGCATTTCCATATTATTTACTTCAATATTTTCCTCTAGAAAAATATTTTGTGTGTATATGTCTGCAATCTTATTTTGTAATGCATTAATTCTTTTTATTAAGTCAGTGTCAAATCCCAATTCATGAATTATTCTATTTCGCTCTCGACCAACTAATGATGCCAATGCCTTAAATTTTATAACAGCATCATAGCCCATTTCAACATCTGGATAATTTCTCATTACCGCATAAATTGCACTATATACTCCATGCACTGGTTCCAAAATCTGAATCAATCTACTATCATTAGAGTATCTTACACATTTGTGCCACATATCCGTAAGGGATTCCATTGCACAGTTTAAATAGTAAGATGACAAATTAAATTTTTCATGCTTACCATAATATGCGGCTGCAGCCTGATACATCATCGCCTTATTAATACTAGCAATATTTACATTTTGTATTTCTTTTAAATATTTCTCAAAATGCTTTTCAGCCTCTGGTAATCCAAGATTCCATGAAAGTAATGCCTCTACATAAAATAGCCAATATTTCTGCGCCATAGACAACTTATATTTCACAGGATCACATTCGATATTAACTAAAGCTTCTAAATATAGCTGTTGTTCTTGAAAATCTACTACTTCACATTGCATAAAAAATACTGCGGCTATTTCTATTAATACTGCATCCCCTGTACAACTATCATTCCCTACCATTTCTAGATTTATTACTGATTTGCAACGATCATGAACAAATCCTTTTATCTCTATAATTTCAGTCTCATCTAATACAATATCCGATTGATAATATCTACTAATCAGCATAGAATATACTCTCAATTGATCAGTTTGACTTATAACTTCTTTATCTTCATCCGAATCAATAATATCTAACAACTCCGAAAATAAGGTAGATGATTTTTCAATATCATTCTGCACTTCGTATATCAGTAAAAGATTACTTTTTATTTGTTCATCATTGAGAATCTCTTTAACATCTGTTGTCGCATCTTCTAATAAAGCATTTTGAAATGCCTTTTCAGCCAATATATAATTTTCTGAAAGTAAATAATAACTACCTCGAAAATTCCATGCAAATCTCCAACTCACACAAGGCTTGCCGCAATCCTTATATTTATCACAGATACTTTCATATATCGATATAAGCGCATCATATTCAGATAGATCATCTGTATTATTAAATGTTCCTGATATTCCAAACAATAATGATAATAATGTTTCGGCCTCGATTAATTTCACTATGTTTACATCTTCTGGTATTTCATATACATTATTCTCTATATTAAATACAAAAGAAATCAAATATTCTTTCGAACTCTGATTATTCAGTGAAATATACTCTAAAAATTCAATATTCCGCCTTGCCCGGACTGTAAACCAATCGTTTTCTCCATATAAATCTCTTCGCAAAACATAGCACTTGTTGTAATAGAACTTAGCAGATACTTTATTTTGAGATTTCAATAATGCACAAGCATACTTCCAATAAAAATCAGCAGCATAATCATTTACACTTTGATCAAAACTTTCTTCCTCAATACTACAAATTCTACACACTGTCTCAAAATCTAATTCAATAATATCCAATACTCTTATTACCAATTCCTGATGAAATCGAATATTATTTCTTCTTCTACTATATATACACAAATTTGTTATTAAGTGACTCGCACACGAAAGATTATCTTGCTCTACTAGCTTATTTGCAACATCCGTAAACAAATAATACATACTATCCGTAATTTCACAATTTTCACGAATTTCTTTTGGAACGTATGCTGACATATTTCTTTGTAAGATGGCTTCCTCGGTATGGCATATGGCACAAAGTAAGTCTGTCGCATCAGAAATAACACTTTTTGTCATTTCCCATTTATATTCACACTTTTGAACTAAACTTAAAGATTCCGTAATATCTTTTTCTATATCTGATACAAATTCATCACATCCAATTTCAATTAATTGACATTCAACATCAACTGCGAGACAATGAAATGTCAAATTTGTAACATTAAAGTCATTTCTTCTATTCAGATCTGATTCTGAGTCATCTCCTATTATTGCCCTAAGAAGATAAGTTAATTCCTTATCTTTTACATTTTCAATCTCCTTATGTAACTCTAACACCCGTTTCTTTAAGTCTTCAAGCATATTACTGCGCCTCTTTATGCATAATAATTTTGATTTGAATATATCTAATCACCCCCATAATAAATGTAACTAAACCGATAAGATAGCCAATCACCAAATATGCTACAAACAGAAGTACTGCAATCACAACATTTCCCGAAAATATTGCCCCTATTGTTGTGATTCCAAACCATCTCTTTAAAAAAGTCCATGCCCAAACGTAAGCAACTAACACAATTATTACACTTCCAGCAGATGAGCTAAACATTGTAACACAACCTACAAATGACACAATGACACTAATCAAAATCCGATATCTTAAAAATTTCAGTTGCTCTTCTAACGTACTCCCAAATAATCTTTCCATCATAATATAATTTCTCCTTTGCTTTTCTTTGAATATTTTCAAGTACTTAATCTTTAAAAGATTATTTTTCCCGAATTAAAATTCACCTTCTTAAGACCTTAACATACAGAATAGAATTTTGATAGGAATAGTTAACTTCATACCCCTTTTCTACACACTGAAATAATTTATTCATAACACTATCTAACTCATTCTCCATGCGTTTTTCAAATGCGTTACCAATTCTAATTGCAAATATCTCATCACCCTCACATTTATTTTTAAAAAAACTCATCAACTCATACTCACTATTCACAATGAACCCGTTCAAAGAGAAATAATTCATATCATCATTACTGCATTCGGGAATATTTTTTTCAAATGAATGTGTTTGCGTAATAAATTTATCATCTACACACAGATAGTCATACCTCACACCAAAATCTTTACTTATAGTAATGCCTACTGTAACATCAACATGATAAGACTTGCTATTAATCCATACTATATTCCAGGCATGTGGTTCAACCCCTAAATGCCCACTTACCACCATACATTTTATCCCTAATTTGTCCATCAAATATTTAAATGCATATGCATATCCTTGACAAACTGCTTCCTCATTTAACAACGCTCCAACGATTGAATGTGCTTCATTATACTGAGCCTCGCTATAAGCACATGTTGTTATAAAGTATTTATATAATGTTTTTATCTGTTCATATTGGCTTAAACGCTTACAATATGTATTTATAATCCACTTTGCTCTGTTTAATATTCTTTCAGATAAAACTTCCTGCTCTTCTCTAGTGTAAATGTAATCAAATTCTATTTCCTTATTGAAAAAAGTATCTATTTCTCTAAATTTTTGGATATTTACATAAAAATATTTTGGATTATCTAATAATACGAATTGTAATATTTTTGTTAAATTCTTAGATTTTATACTATTATCTACCATTACTTTCCTATGCATATTATTTATTGCATTTTCAATTTTTTTATATATTTCCTTTTCTTTGTTACTTAATGATTCATAATAGTATAAATAATCTTGCATATGCACACATTCCTCTATCTAATTAATTCCTTAACTTTTGCATTTTGATTTTCTTTAACTTTATCTTGCTCTTTGTCATCTTTGACAACATCAAAGTTGTCATCACAGTATTGCTCTAGTTGTTCATCAAATGTTGCCTTGTGTTCGTCAGACATATTTTCGTATCCATATCTTTCCCGAAGACTCCCTTTTACTTTATCCATTTCAACATTTGATAATTCCATTTTTTTCTCATCCATCTCGGCCTCACCAGTTTGGTCGTCATCGCTATATGAATCATCAACCTCATATAAATCAGACATTGCTTTATCAAAATTCGTATCAAACTCGTCCTTTTCCTCGTCTGACATATCCTCATCCCCCGTTCTCTACAATACTCTTTTATTTATTCATACGGCTTCTGCGTAACAACTTCAGCCATACACTTATCTCCCTATCCTATCTAAATTTTTCTCGACCTAACATCCATAAAAAAGGATTCAACACTCCTTGTGGCTTTACATCGAATTCAACCTCTGATTTTTTTAAGAGAGATGCACTACAAAATAGCAAAAAGTCATTAAAATGTAATTCTAAAACAGTCAAAAATTCTTCTTTTTTATTACAAATTAACCATTCTGCGATTTTTTCACTATCAGCCAAATAATCGTATGTATAAAACCTATTATAGTCTATGGGATTTGTTAACAGGCTCATTTCTAGTCCTTTATCCATTTCATCAACACACAAATCCATTTTCGTGAATATGACAGCCACTGGATTATGGATTTTTTTTGTGATAGGTAAATTCATTGCCTTATGAATATAGCAACTCATTTTTGTTATCATATCCACTTCATCATCATAGTGCTTTATTAAGCCTGTAATACTGACAAACAAAAAAATATAGTCCGAGGAATTAATAGTATCCTCAGTATAATTATTTAGCATAAACAGCTCTGATGCTCTATCCATAAAATTTATTAAATATTGTTTTCTTGATTTGTTTATACATCTCTTCTTTCTGCTAGTGAGTAGCCACCTCTGAGGTTTTAAGTGTCCTACTTGAGTAGTACAAACTTCTAAACCATTCTGAATAGAGTCATAATCTTCTTCCCACTTTTCATAACTATTTCTATCAAAAGGAGCAACAAGCATTTGTGCAGCTAATTTTTCTTGTATTTCTTTCAATAGCATAGTGTAATAAGTCGTTTTTCCAGAACGATAGCCACCTATCAATCTAATTCTTACTTCTCTATCATAGTTAAATAGTTTTATCGTATTCTCTGACATACGTCCCAACAATATTACCACCACCTTTATTACACTTAGTATAATTAGTAAGCCAAATTTTTTTACCACATTTTTTGCATGAAAAATGATACCTTTTTTCTTTACCGGGTTTGCGCAATTCAACAAGTTACAAAGCCATCATGCATTCTTTATCACTCTCTTTCATAATACTCACAAGCAACATCAACTTCAGAAGTGGCTTTTGCTTCATCACATCTACCTCCGTTTTTCTACGAATCCTATCAGTAAGACACGCCTTAATATTATCGTACATATCAAATTCTTGCTAATGTTGTATACTATCTAATTCTATGTCTGCAATACCTCTTTTTCCTCTGCAATTTTTACAAGTCTGTAGTGTCAATTTTTTTCCTATCCTTGATTTCCATCGGATCAAACGATAATCTGTCTATTATTTCATAATAATTTCTACGTTCCATTAAATTAATTTCTCCAAAGATAATCATCTTAATGGCATAAATTCAGGCATATGCTCGTTTGTAGTCGATATCATACTGAGTCCTAACTTTTATCAATTTCTGAAAAGTTTATAACTGTTCCATATTCAGAAGCAACATTATTTGCCGCAAACAATGCAGCTCCCTTTGCCACAGCTCTATCTGGTTCTTCTATCATAACTCTTCCAGGAAATCTAGATTCTATAGCCTCCTTAACCATTGGCATTTGTGTAGCTCCACCTACCAACAAGACTTTATCAATACAAATATCTCCAACCTCATATAGTAATCTTTCCATAACATCTACCGCTCTAATAAGAAGATGTCGTGTACACTCTTCAAATTCATCTCTGGTAACATTTATACATATAGGACCTGCTTCCGACCTGACTCTAACCTTTACAATATTATTATATGAAAGCATTTTCTTTGTCTTATCAACCTTACTTCTAATACTTTGTCTTGTATCAAAATCAAGATTATCTAGTTCCATTCCCACTTCCGTACAATATTTATCTAATAAGATATTATAAAGAACATCATCCCAATTGTTGCCCCCTAATTGTTCATCCCCATCACACTGAATTATCGAAATTCTCCTAATTTTTTTATCTGATTCACATTCAATCCTTGCAACAGATACATCTAATGTAGAGCCCCCCAAATCAAATACTAATACATTTTGATTAACATTCTCTTCTTTATAGATATAACTTATAACTGCAGCATTGGTTTCTCCAATTACATTTTTTACATTCATCCCTGCCATTTCAACAGAATTTGTAATTGCTTGAATTTCTTTTGATGTCCAATAATTAGGAACAGTTAAAACAATGTCATTTACCAACTCTCCCTGTACTTCTGCCATCTGCTTAAGTTTTTTCAAAATCAATGCCAAAATTTCAATTGAAGTGTATTCCTTACCATCAATACTATAAGTCCTACCCATATCTCTTTTAAAAAACTGAATTAATCTATTAGGAGAAATTTCCATATATTCCTTTGCCGACTCACCACAAAGAATATTTTCTGAATCTTCCTCAAAGTATACCGCTGATGCTAAAGTATATGTTCCATCTTCAAAATTCTGAATAACCTCTGGATTACCATTCTGATCCAATTTTGCAATACATACATAATCTGTACCAAAGCTTATACCGTAGATTTGGCTATTTACATTTTGTTTGTTTTTCTGCCCACTATCGATAACTTTAGTAATAGCCCTTGCTTCTTGTCTTTCTTCCGTCTTATTTTCCAAATGACCATCTTCTCCATTTATCATATCCTTTATTTCTTGCCAAATAATTTACCGAATAGGCTTTTCTTTTCAGAATTCTTTGCTATTTCTTTTTTTTCCTCTTTAGCATTCTGCTTTTCCTGCGCTTTATCCTCCTTCATACGAGAACGCTGTTTCTCAAAATATTCCTTGCATATTTTTATTTCTGGCGAATCTTTTTCAAGTTCTTTAACAACAAGTTTTTCTATCTTATCAACATTCTGATTCTTTAACTGGGCATAAAACAACTCCTCGATTTCCTTAATCTCAACCTTAAAATCCATCTGCCAATCTGGAATAGGTCTTGTTAAAAACAATCTCAAGTACCACAATACCGAATCCGCATTTTCAAAATTTAAAGAGATCAACTGACCTGTTACTGCGTTTACACTGTTCTTTATTAACTTGTAAAATTTTACAAATATCTCTGGATTTCTCACATTTGAGTCAAGCGCTGACATAATATATTTCATATCCGCATCACTTAACTCAATCTCGCCTCTCGCTAAATACTTATCCAGTATTTCTACGACCTGTTCCGCACTTCTTTTTTTCAAGCTTTCGCCCAAAACAACATTATATGCTCTACCTTGTGATTGTTTTAACCCCATTCTCCACTTCTCATACTCCTTAATCATCGGAATGATCGAATTATCAATAGAACTCTCGCTTATCAACTTAGTAATCGCATCATAAGCGTAGCCTTCCGATTTTTCTCCGAGATCATTTTCACTCATTACATCTATGAGATTTTTTAATTCATTCCATCTACGAGCATATGTATTCAAGTATTCTTTAACAAAATCAATAGCTGAATCTTCTTTCATGCCGAATTTTTCAACAGCCTTAACAATGAACTTGAATAATATTCCCGTCTGCTTTCCTGCCTTTAAAAGCATAATCAAAAAGTCTTCATACTGTTTTTCAGTTACTCCGTCCAATTCCAATAAAGCCCCACATATCATTTCAAGTTTCGAATCAACCACCGTCTCACATATATACTTTGACCAGGAATCAAAATCCTTCTTAACGCCTTTCACTGCAATTTCAAGATAGATTGGTGCATTTTTTACATAACGCAACATGTCTGAAGAGCTTTTTGGTTCTTCACTAATCTTATTGAACAGACCTTCTATAAGCTGCGCATTCTTTTCTTCTTTATGCCATTCAGCACTAGTAATTCCGGAAATATTATTGCTTTCATACAACTTTTCAAATATGTAATATGCCTGCTCCGAATTCCAACTATCCGATAAATCAATGAAAGAATCTATATTAGCACAAAACTCTTGTGCAAGTTTCGAAGAAATATCTGGATATAGTACATTGATTAACTTGTTTAATCCCGTAATAAATGACACATCAATGTCCTTTGACTTAATTTCATATATGTACTTATCAATCAGATACAGCTCTATTGAATTCTTCAGCCTTACTTGATGATCCATAGCAATGATTTGTTTTAATAACGCAAATCCTTCTTTATAATCTTGCTCAAAATACTTTTGATAAACATTATATACTTTTTCAGCTAAATACTGACTCCATTTGAAAGGTGCGCTTTCATATTTTTTAAAGATTGACAAATATCTCTTAACTTTTGAATATTCCCAATTCTGTACATCTGATGCACTGTCAAGCAAGTATTTGTAGGCATCAAATAATTCATAGAGATCTGATGAAGCTCCACTAAAAGACAATTCTGCCAACTCCGCTAGCAAACCATCAAAATCAGAAATATCTTCATCCATCGCTGCTACAGCATCAAAATATTGTTTATCTGTAGATACAGAATTCTTGTTTTCGATGGTTTTACTTATTCCATCTAAGAATATAAAACTTACATTATTCATACCTGATGTAATAGATGAACTTCCTTGTGCAGTTGGATGAACACCCACAATCATAGAAAAATAAGCCTTTTTACCTCCGCCTTCTTTTGCATCTTTCTGATTACCTTTTATATATTTTCCTTTAGCATCAACATAATATGTATTATCCATTGATAAATTTTGTGAAGCCACTACATTAGTGCTGAATGAAATCTGCTTTGCTAAATATATCGGAAGTGAATACTCAATAGCCGCAATCCACAACTCTACATTCTGTGGCTCATCTTTAATTACAATGAAATTTCTATCATTAATGTTTTTTGACATTTCGGATATAACCACTGCCACAAAATTCTTAACGCATTCCTCTCGTCCATCCTTTATAAACTGCTTTACTCTTTCACGAGTGAGTAACGCTTCCACTCCGCCCAAATCAACCTCTGGCAAATATTCAAGTGGCTCATCGTTATCATGATAATAATAGTTCTCAGTTTGATTATGAGCGTCCCAAACAGAACTTCCAAATAATACGCATGGATAATCCGTATAATTTCCAATTAAATATTGCTTTATGTAATTTCCTGGTCTGTGCTTTTGCCCATTTGCTCTTACATCAGTAGCATTATATGGTCTCAAATACTCCTGTCCAATAAAACTATCACCCTGTGTATTATAAAAATATTCATATGACGAAAAAACGCCTGTCGCATTCGACCCCATCTCTTTGGCGGCATTTTTCTTTTTCATCAAATTCTCTAAAAAGAGAGGATCAAAAACCTTTTTCTCGTCTAATGTTCCTTCTGAAAAATTGTGAATTGCATAACCTTCCTCATTTACAACTTTTCCATCACTCAATTTATCAGTTGTAACATCCAATAGTTCTCTTCTTGGCTTACATCTAGTGTAAACTACTTGCTGAAACATACCGATTACCTCCTATTACTTAATTATCTTTTCATTCGCCAACACCCACATAACAGGATCTAATACCCTATGTGGCATCAAAGTACCTACACCATTCGCTGTAGGAGCATGTCCATAGCTTGATACTCCAAAGAATCTCGTTTTCTTAAAGTTAATATCTAATGCTGAAAGGAAATAACTTTCTCCGATACTCTCAAGCCAACTTCTTATCTCTGAATCAATGGCATCGGCATCACTCTTCATATAATCCCCGCTATATGATGCATCATTTTCCTGGGTTACTTGCGCAGACCCCATCAACCCCATTATCATATCAAATTTTGTAAGTACAACAGCAACTGGTTTATCGATTCTTTTACCTGCCGGAAGGCCAAATCCCATTCTTAAATACTGTGCCATTCCCTTTACTAGTTCATCACTAGAATTTTGATTATCTGATTTTAGTCCCAACTGCTTTCGAACTTCTGGTAAATTAAGTGGGTCAATCAAGAAAAATATATAATCTGAGCCATTAATATATCTTCTGATATCATCGGTCATATGCAGATAATCTTCGCCTGCTCCATCGAAAATATTCAAACTGTATACTTTATATGACTCTTTCATTTTACTATACTTAGTTCGATCCGTAATTTGCCATAACTGTGGAGTCATATACCCACTAGGAGTCGCAGGAAGCTCTATTTTCTGTTTATATAGATAATCAACATGATCCACCTGAATATCCGATGTTTCTGAATTCATCGGTGCTATAAGCATTTTCTTATTTAGTTTTTGCTTAAATTCTTCCAACATTACCGTGATATAGTTTGTTTTACCACATGCAGTCTGACCTACTATACAGAATTTAATATATTCATCAAACTGAAAGATTGTTGCTGGTAGTTCTTTATCACAAGTTGGACACTTAAGTTCCAAAAGACCTCCACAATTTTTAGTTGCACAACTTTGGACCTTTATTGTTGACGGATATTCCGTTCCGCATTTTTTACAAGTGTATTTCAAACTATCTCTGCTCACTACATCCATACAATATGGACATGTAACATTCTTATTTGTACTTCCTAAGCCAAATAAACCCATTTTTCAAACCTCCTACGGTATTCTTAATGTCCCAACTTCCGGTGCCATTCTAAACTCCGAATAACTATCTTCGGGAATAAATAATCTTATTTCATTACCCTTTGTTGTACTTGACCAAATTTCATTTGGAACTTCTATCTCAATTTTTGTATGTGCTTTATAATTTATGTTTTCACTTATTTTACACAGCAATATATTATTAGGCGCTGTCGGTGACATCGGCACCTTAAGTGTTTTATTAGTGCAAAGATACATCTCTGGCAATTCTTGATCCATATCGCATTCCAATACAAGTTTTGCATTTTTTTTCTTATTGAGGAATCCCCAAACTATGGAATAAGTTATTGTGGCCTTTGGTCGATTTGACAATCTTAACTTTGCTGGTTCTGAATAATAAACTTCTTTTCCTATCGAATACTCGCCAATAACAGAAATATATAATTCCTTTTCAGGAACTCTACCTATTCTAATCATTCCATCCGCTAGATATGAGTTAACTGCTATCTGTGTCATATTGGGTGCATCCTCTATTTTGCACCATGGTGCCGGCTCCGTGTCATCATTTTTCGTTGCCACTGAATACCTTATGTTAGCGAGATTTGGTTGAAAATTTTCCACTAATTGAATAACGAGATTTCCACCAGTGATTTTTGTATTTGCTTTATTTAATTCTAATTTGTCAAAATTAGAAAAACTCAAACAATTACTAACAACTGCATATTCTCCCTTAACTATCACTGCGCATACTCGATAGCCCTTCTTCTGACTTATTCTTATTTCTGCTGTTTTCTGTGATATGTTCGAGATAGTAGTAAGTTTAGTACCTATCTTCGCCAATTCCGATATATGATAAGTTGTACCTTCAGTCAAATTAACACCAGAAGCAATATCATAAATATCAAGTAACGCATTTGGATCATTTTTTACAATATTCCATGTTATTTGAACAGAATTCTCGCTTTTTACCAATGTGGAAACAAGATTTGCTTTTTGTGGTTTGCTATCAGGCATTAACGAAAAGGTAATTCCATCACTGTACTTTAATCCCCCTACAATGTTATATATGCACTGAAGTCTATACTCGTACTTAACCCCATTTTTAACATTTTTATCCTCAAAGCCATTGGATAAATTATCTGCAACTATAATTGTATTTCCACCTGGAACTATGTTAGTTTTACCGATATCACTCCTTAATACACGTATACCTCTACAATTTATAGGCAATTGCCATGAAATTACGCATTTTCCATCATCAGTGTTTTTTACTATACTCTTTTCATCAAGTTCATGAAACAGAATGCAAGCCTCTGAACATGTAGGTTCTGAATAGGTGCCTATTCTATGAGAAAAAACCGCATAGTAATATGCAATTCCCGGTTGAATGTTTGAATCAACATGTTGAGTCACAAGTTGATTTTTCATAACCTGAACTCCATCATTAATGCTTTGAGGTTTTCCATTCTCTTTTCGTACCAAGTAGTATGTAACTTCTCGTTCTCCTGTACCAGACCACTTGACAGTAATTTGATTACTACTTGTCGATACAGATACATTAAGGCCGCTAACCTGCTTTGGCTTTTTATCCTTTATATAGTCTAAAGCCTTTGAATAATCACTTACTTTATCAAGAATATCAAAACACACTCCACACTTATCAGCTTTACTTTCAATTTGTGCAAATAAACCATCAGCAAGAGATATCATTTTTTCAATATCACTTTTTATATCATCCACTTTTATCTTTGGATACTTAACGCAAAAAGCCGCCAACTGATTGCTTGCTTGCACATATTTATTTTGATTCATTGAAAGACGTATTTCCTTAAGTGCCGCCTCAATTGGTATCATTTCTGTTGTTATTTTATTTTCAAGTTGCTTGAGTCTAGGATGATCAAAACGAGCACCTTTAGCTAATGCAAGTTGCTTTCTTGCTTCTTCAACATTACCTGATTCCATCGCACTTTCTGCCAATGCACAGTATCTGTCAAAGAATTTAGCTTCAACTAAGTTATATCCACAGTCTGGACAAATATCAGCAATTGCTGGTATTAAATGACCACACCTGCTATTACCACACTTCACAAACAAAGGGGTTCCGCACGCCTGACATTTACAAGTAGCTTTATCCGTTCCATACTTTATTTTAGAAGTAGATTTACAACTTCCACATACAAAATCGACATCTCCACTGTCAGGTTCGTATGGATCAAGTGCATTACCTGCTTCACGATTATATATTGCTAACGCTACATCTGGATCCGAAAAATAGACTTGTATCTTTTTTATACAAACATCTGCAATATATGCGTCTTTCTTCATCTCTTCGGGCATATCTTTTAGAAGTGAAAACAATTCAAATAGATTTTCCATTTTTAATGAATTATCATATTTTATTTTTGTTTTTTCATCCTTAAAAATCTGAGTACATCCCGCTTGAAACAAATCCGCAAAACAATGATTTAAGGTGTCTAGTTTTCCTGCTACGCTTGCAGCTCCAGCCTCCATAATACTTTTTAATTCTTCAGCAGATTTGTGTTGATAATCTCCCGCATGTTCTCCGTCATTCTTAAAATATGCAGCTAAATCATATAAACTCCTTACTTGACTCAACCACGGATAGTCTTTACTTGACATTCCCGATAATTTTACCGTGTTTTCTGTTACTGTCTTAAAAACTGTATTTGATAACAATATATCATTCGTAATATTTACTGGCTTACGAACAATGACTTCAAATCCCGCATCCGTAAATGCTTTCTTTACAGTTTTTTCTTTATCCAAACGTAAACTTTTTGCAATGCTTACAATACGAGCATTTGATATATATAATTTATCTTTCCCTCCACTCTCTTTAAGCACTGCAATAATATCTGATAACTTTTGCTTTTGCTTTTGCTTCATTGCATCAGCTTCGACTTTTCTACGCTCCTTATCAGTAAGACATGCCTTAATATCATCATACATATCAAGTTCTTGCTGTCTTTGCTCTCCATTTGCTTCTTCATTGGAAATACCTCTTTTTTCCTCTAGAAGTTTCCACAAATCTATGGCATCAATAATTTTTTTATCTTTGATTTCCATAGGGTCAAATGGTAATTTATCTATTATTTCATAATAATTTCTTCTTTCCGCCATTCGAACACCTCATATATAAATTAATCCTCCCAAGTTTCAACATCTGGGTTATCATCCCCTGCATCGCCCGATCTCTGCATCATAGAAATATCTGAAACATAAGCATGGGAGATAAGCTCACAGCAATGAGAATCGTGAACAAATCCAAACACAACATCAATCCCGCCCATAGAAGGACTAAATTTACTACCTACGGATTTACCATTTACCTTTACTTCGTACTGTCCACCATTTGTGAGTGACATATTCAAATGAAATTTTGAACCGACTGTAGTTATGCTGTTACCATCCAATAATATATTTCCACCGTTTTCATCTAACTGTGCCGAAATTATACCAAGTGTAATCTGAAGATACCCACCTGGATGAGGGCTGATTTTAGATGTGTTAATATCACATTCTATTTCAAAATCATCCGATGCTCCGATGGTATACAGAACTCCTTCATTCATCTGACTGACATTATAACCATGAAACTCAATATTCTTTTCATTAGCAATAATGTGATTTTTAGGTTCATTGTATTGAGCTCCATTCGGATGTATCATTATTCTATCGTAACGCACCCATTCAACATTGCTAAATGTAACAGGCGTATATTTATGCACAACGTTCTTAGAAGCGCTTGTTCCAACTTGAACACCCATACTGCTATTTGAAGTCACTGTTATAGGATGTCCAAATACAGAAACATCGTCCGGCACACTTTCCTTTCTTATTGGTAAATCCGTCTTTGATTGTTCTTGTCTAGCCTGAATATGTATAACACCGTTTTCATCATAGCTGTACTGAATACGCATGACAGTACCAACTTTGTCACCGCCTTTTACATGTTGAATACCTGTTACAACATACTTATTTGTTATTAAACAATCTGCCGGATTATCTCTATCACCTTGTAACACATAAATTGCCAATTCATTATTTGAATCCGCGGATGTATAAAATCTAAACCTTTTTGCTGCTCTAACAGGTCTAGGATGATTTGCAGGAATAATAATTTCGTTATAATACTTATTTCCTTCATCGTTTATTGCAACAATTCCCATTGCATGTGCAGTAGTTTCTTGCAAGCTCAACATCCCTAAACCCGCAAGTTTTCTCTCTTCTCCTACACTCTCATTCAAAGCAAGTCCCATTCCACTTCTATCTGTAGTCTTTTTTCCATCAACTACTTGAACACACAACGAAGCATATCCTTCATTTTTCTTTGACGCTTGAATGGCCGCGCCAAGTGCGACAGCTTCATCTGGGTTGACCTGAGACAAAGGTTTATGTCCATTACTTATTCTTTCAAGATATTTTGCAACTTGCTTCATTCTTGTCGAACCACCTACTAACAAAATATCTGTTACATCCCCCCATGTCATGCCTGCTTCTTTTAAAATGCTCTCACATAAACTTCCTGTCTTATTAAGCAAATCCGATGTAGCACTATCAAATTCAGCCAATTCTACCTTTACAGAATAAGAACCATATTCTGGAATATTAACTGTAGTGCTTGCAACATCTGATAAAGTAAGTTTCTTTTTCAGGCCTTCTGATAGTCCCATCAGTTCTTTAGAAAAATCCAAGTCATCATTAACATCAAAGCCTGTATCTTCTGAAATCTTATTCTTTACTATTTCTAAAAGACGCGCATCCCAATCTTTTCCACCTAGAATGTGATCTCCTCTTGTTACAATTGTTTTCAGTATGCCACTCTTATCCATATGTGTTAAGGTAACATCAAACGTTCCTCCACCCAAATCATACACAAGGATATTGGCATTATTTCTCCAGTGATTCAATCCAAAAGCCATAACAGCGGCATTAGGCTCATCGATTATTTTTTTTACTTTTAATCCCGCTCTTTTTGCAGCTTCAATTGTTGCTTCTCTTTCTGCTGAATAAAAGTAAGCAGGTACAGTGATAACTGCTTCATCTATATTCTTCCCTAGAGTCTTTTCTGCACCATCTTTTAAATACTTAAGAAGGATAGCTGACAAATCCACAGAATTATAGCTCTTACCATCAAATCTATAATATTCTTTATTAGTTCCCATAAGGCGCTTAAATGCTGATACACAACCATCTTCACCCATATCAAACGCCTCTTTTGCTTCTCCACCTACAATTGTTGTAGTATTTCCAGTTTTATAATCTTTCTGAAACTGAATTACAGATGGTGTTATTTTTTCGCCGTCCATATTTAATACTATTCTTGGTTCATTCGATCCTTCTTCTACAATTGCAACAGCAGAAAAGGTAGTTCCCAAATCTATTCCAACAGAAACACCCATATGCTTAAACCTCCTAATATAATAAAGGCGACTATCGAACTACCGTCTCAGTAGTTGCGATAGCCGCTAAAATACAATAAACTAATCTTCTAATGACAATGCATTAAGTTTCTTCATACTGTCTTCTTTCTGCTCTGTAGTCATACTAGTTGCATATTCGATTCTTGTAGAATTCGACTCTCCTGTGACCAAATTCTTCGCTGTAACATGAATGCCACCTGCATCAATCAAGAATGTAACTTCAATCTTAGTTCCAGCAGGAGTATTAGGTGGAAGTTCCAACACAAGCTGTCCTAAAGCTTTCATTAAATATTCAGGGTTTGTATCCTGTGGATTACCTTCTGGATCTTCACACGGTCTAACTCTCTCCTCAAGAGTCATACTTTCAAAAACTGATAATCTTACACCTGTCTGGTTGTCAGCCATTGTGCCATATACTTTAGTTGAAGTTGCAGGCAACTCTGTTCCCTTAATAATCAAATTATCAACTGTATATTCTCCACCAATAAATACACCAGGGCCAAATGATCTAGGTGACTGTGGAACGATTGGACCTGTTTCTCCATCTGCTGATATACCGCCCCATCCGTTCTTGACAACAGGTTTCTCTTCTGTATTGCCTTCTCCGTTAGGATTTGGATTCACTTCATCACCATGAGCTGGCGCAGGTGTTGGATCAACAATTATCGAAGCATATACAGCAGCCCCCTTTGCAACTGCTCTTTCAGGATCTTCTACTTTCACTATGCCTGGGAATCTAGCTTCTACAGCGTTCTTTACCATAGGCATGTTTGTAGAACCACCTACCAAAAGTACCTTATCGATATTTGCATTACCTGCATCTCGAAGTGCTACCTCCATAAGATCCATAGTTTTTGCAAGAAGATGACTTGTAGCCTCCTCAAATTCTTCTCTAGTAACAACAATGTTAATAGGACCTGCGTCTGACTTTATCTTCACCTTTGCAGAATCAGTCTGTGAAAGATTTTTCTTTGTTTTTTCCACTTTACTTCTTACACTTTGTCTTGTATCAGGATCAAGATCTCCTGGATCCATCCCTACTTCCTGACAATATCTATCTAATAAAATATTATAAAGAATATCATCCCAATCCTTACCACCAAGATAATCATCACCAGCACTTGCTAATTGCTTAACCTGATTTCTGTCCTCACCATTTGCACCTTTAACTACAGACATACCTAACACACTGATATCGAATGTTCCTCCGCCCAAGTCATAAACTGCAACTGTCTGATTTTCTTGAAATTCCCTATAACAATAACTAACAGCAGCCGCTGTAGGCTCGTCTATCAAATCCATAACATTCATACCGGCAAGTTCACCAGCAGTTCTTGTTGCCTCTCTCTCTTCAAAACCAAAGTATGCAGGACAAGTGATAATTACATCTGTAACACACTCTCCCTGCTCTTCTGCCATCTGCTTAAGTTTTTTCAAAATCAATGCCGAAATTTCGATAGCGGTATATTCTTTACCATCAATATTATAAGTCTTACCATTAGGTCTTCCTATTTCTCTTTTTACAAACTGAATTAATCTTTCTGGAGAAGTTTCCATATATTCCTTTGCAGACTCGCCATAAAGAGTATTTCCTGAATCCTCTTCAAAATATACTGCCGATGCTAAAGTGTATGTTCCGTCTACATAGTTCTGAATAACCTCTGGATTTCCATTCTGATCCAATTTTGCAATACATGAATAAGTTGTTCCTAAATCAATACCATATGTACTCATTTTTTATTCCTCCTCTAAGGTTTTATTTTCTTCTTGTTTTTTATCTGCATTAGTTGTATCATCCACATCTACAGTGCACGAAGGATCATACGCATATACATCAACATATTCCGGATATAATACAAAAGGTTCTTTTACAATCCATGGATTATAGCTTTTTGCAATTGTTTCATGCTTTTCCTTGTAACCTGTTGGAATCTTATTTTTCAACTTGCTATACTTAGTTTTTCTTTTGCTATCAATTTGGCTTGTTCCAAAGTTACAACCGTATTCTTCCAAAATTTCTTCCAATACCTCAAAAATACCTTGTACTTTTCTCTTTGCAACTCCATCTTCCAAATCATTCAGAACATCTTGCCATTCTATGTAAAGTTCTGCTATCTCCTTAAGTAGTGGGACAAAAATATCTCCACTGAGTTTTTTCTTAGCATCCTCAAGTTCCTTCTGCATATTTTGTCTCACTTGAATTTGAAAGTTTGAATTTTCTCTTAATGTTTGTATTACTTTCTGTTCAAGATTTTGATATGCCTCTCCACTTTCTTCAATTTTTGCCAAGACAGAACTTACTTCTTCTAGAATTTGTTTTCTTTCAAATGTACAGGCTTCATTATCTTGCTCTGTGTTAGAAGAAGATGTCTCAACTTCTGCCGGCTCATTTTTCTCCTGCATTTCTTGTGAACTATTATCACTTTCTCTCTTGCTTTCTAATTCATCAGGTTTCTGAATCTTATTTTCTGCATTATCATTATTTGATTGACCCAAAACGTTTTTTGCATTTTCTTCTAATGGCATTTGAATCCTCCTTAGTATTTATCTTGTTGTACTATTACCTTCGACCAAATTATACAACTTTTCATCTTGTTCCTTAATAATCCAATCTATTGGTTCCAAAACCCCCCATGAGTCAAATGCACTGCCATCAGGCTCATGCCCCATTGGACTTGCCAAGAAATAGTGAACTTTCTTAAACCTAGTATCAATAATACTTGTTAATTCAGATAAACCAATTTCTTCCAGAAAGTCTTTACACATCGAATCTCTCGCATCATCGATAGATGTATATTTGCCCGGATTCTTGTTAAACTCCGCCTTTATCTTTATCATATTAATTCGTTGCCTTACAGCCTTTACATCTGCTTTTGTTATTACAACCGAAAATGGCATTTGAAAAACTGAACCTACACTTTTATTACCCGTCTTAGCCATATAATTCAAAAACGTATTTACAACATCACCACTTTCAATATCACTATACTGTGGAAGTTGCTCTCCAATTTGTTCCATTTCTTTACGATACGAATTATTGCTAAATGGATCGAGAATAAACACGATACCGTTACAATAGTGAAACTGTTTCTGATTAATTTCTGCATCTGCCTTTCCACTATTAAACATTTCACCTGCTATATCATATAGAATAAATTTTCTCGCAACATCTAACTGATTTGAATATAATTGAATAGGGTACATTTGTGAATTCATCCTCTTTGTCGACTCACAAGGAACCCCCATATACCAGTCTTCTAGATCAGTAAATAAGTTTTCTTCATCCTTATCAACTTCATAATCAATTACATGTGATTCTTTAACTTTTCTCAAAAATTCATGATAAAACGCAGATATATATACAGTTTTTCCCGAATTACTTCCACCAATTAATTGAATCATAAAGGGACGAGTACCTGCACCCTTTATATAATTTCCACAACTAGGACAAATTGGCTTGGCCTTTATCGAACGTCCATTAAAAAACGTGCATGGCAACCTATTTCCGCATTTGCATTTATGTCTAAATACTCCATATGGTCCAGATACTAAATGCTTATGCACTCTACCACATTTTGGACATTCATAATGTAAAATAGTATTCTTTGACTGACAGTTTCCACAAGGTTGTGCGATTTTACGAATTACCAAATAGATTCTATCAATAAACCATGCAACAACAAAAATCAAAACATATGGTAACGAAAGAACTCCCACCGCAGCCAACAGCACAGAGAATATTAATGCCAATAAACTTCCAGCAATTACAAAAACTGTACCATTTATAATTCTCAACTTAAAGAAATCTCTTATTTTTTCACCACTACTATGTGTGGCAACCCATTCACGATATAATCTTTCTCCTTCCAAGTCATCCTGTACTATAGGATCATTAATATTTCTTCCATGAATAACTTCCTCATCAGTCATTCCCCTAGAACTTTTATATGCCCACTGTATTTCTGTAAAGAAGCCTTTCCATGTATCTCTAACCAAATGGATTAACACCAAAAGCCATCTTCCAGACATAAATCCCAGTGTTGCCGGTTCCGCCTTATCTAGATCTTCAAATACGGCATCTTTATTTTTTAAATATTTAGTCAGTAATCTTATTTCCATCTGGAATGATTGAACTACTCCACTTATAAAAGCTGCTAATATGAGTCCTATAAATACACCCATACTTCCTAACAGAACTGTTTCGAGAAGTTGATTATCCATCGACATTTCAAGGTAATCGCCGCCTTGCCAAATTACTAAAATTATAATCACAATTACAAATACTAATCGCATATTTCTCCCTTCCGTCATTCCTGTCTATCACCTTTAACAGAAAGTATCTTCTTCAGTAAATCAATTGTATCTTGTTCATTATCTTTCGGATAATAAAACACTCTCCGATTATTAATTGTAAGCAAAAATAAAATTGCAAGAAAATTATTCCATGACAATGGAACTATCCCTCTCTCTATAGAAGAAATAGTTTGCCTACTCAAACCTAATTTTTCTCCAAATTCAGTTTGAGTAAATTTTAATTTCTTTCTAATTTTGGGTAATCTTTGTACCATATCATCAATCAGCTTTTGTTCATCTGTAGTATATTCAATCTGATCCATCTCTCATATCCTCAAAAAACCAGATATTTCATGAAATTGTTTATTTCATGAAACAGTACTTTATTACTACAATACATTTTAGTTTGTGACAAATTATTTGTCAATCACATATTTTCGTAAATGACAAACAATTTGTCATTTTTACAAAAAAGGAAGGTGCAATACTTATGAGTCATTTACCAAACAATACTATTAGTTCATTGTCAATTAATGAAGTGTTCTACAAATGGATTGAAACAAAAAAACCTAAATTAAAGACTTCAACAATTCAAAAGTACATATCAACTTATAACAGACATATTACTCATCAGATAGGATTCTACTTAACAGATACGATTTCATCAGACACCATCAACAAATATCTAATAAGCACTTATGACAACGCAAATTTATCCGCAAGTCTATTTAATCTAATTAGATATCTTGTTAAGGCGACCATAAATTATGGAGTACAAATGCAATATATTACTAATATTACAATATTAGTAGAAGCAGCACATAGGAAGAATACAAACATAATAATTTTGTCAATTCCTCAACAAAAGGAACTGATAAAATGTTTGACATCTGATGATATTACTTCGGTTAAATTAGGTATTCTAATAGCATTACATACAGGTATGAGACTTGGGGAAATATGCGGATTGCAAAGAAACAACATTGACTTTGAAAACGGAATAATACATGTTGCCAAAACAGCTCAAAGAATCAAGAAAGATAAAAACACTACATCTTTAATAACAGATATACCAAAAAGTTTAAGTTCATTTAGAGATATTCCATTAACTAATTTCCTAATGAATTATCTCAGCAAGTACAATATTAATAATTTATCTGAAGATACATATATTTTAAGTAAAACCAACAAGCCGTTTGAACCCCGAACCTTACAGTATGGATTAGCAAGGTTTATTAATCAAATTGGCATCAAAAATTTCCATTTTCATTGCTTAAGGCATACCTTTGCAACAAACTGTATTCGTGCAGGTATGGATCCCAAAACACTAAGCGAACTTCTTGGGCATTCCAATATATCCATTACTTTAAATCTGTATGTCCATTCGGACTTTGAACAAAAAAAGAAACAGATAAAATTGTTTGAAGAAAAATATTTTCAAGATATTTCGTGAAATAAACAATTCTATGAAAAATAGTCCGAAAACTATCGGACTATTTTTTTATACACTTTGCAATGTATTCATTGCAAAGTGTATAACATTCTGCTGATAAAATCAACCTATATTTGTTGCGAATACATTGCAGGAGTGATTTTATGAGCCAAAAACTAAAAATTGATACTAGCTTTGGCAAAAGACTTAGAGAATTGAGAGTTTCACATGGTTTTACCCAAGAACAGATAGTAACAAAACTTCAACTTTTGGACCAAGACATCTCTCGAAGTGCCTATGCACAGATTGAATGTGGGACCTATAATATTCGCATAAGTGAATTAAAAGCTTTAAAAGAAATATATTCTATTTCTTATGACGAATTTTTTAAATAAAGTAATCATATTTAAAAACAGAATAGCCCATCTTTTCATAACAGATTTCTCTCTTCCCTGATTTCTGATAAATCATCGCTTAAAGACTATTCTATAACACTTATTCCTTGCAATCGCCAGACTCTTTGTCTCTCATCTGCATTATTGTTACACATACTCCAATAAGTACATTTCCTATTATTGCAGTTTTCTTCCTTATGACACTTAATAACATGATACCTTGCTCATATCCAAAAATATTAGCATAGCTAAAACGCAAAGACAAATAAGCCAACCAAACACCGCACTAATAATCTCCATAACAAATTCCCCTTTACGACAGTAATTTTATCTTTGTAGAGAACAAATAATTTTGATACACAAAAAAAGTGTGCCACCATACCTTTCGATACTATAACACACCATAAAATCATTCAAATGCTCGAATCTTCTTACACCAAAGTTCTTTTATCTGAAAACTCTGCTTGCAGCTATGGACACATCTTTTGCATTGCTCAAAGAAATCTACCTTAGCATTCCCATTCAAAAAATATGCCCAGTACCTTTTCTCCTTATCCATCATAGGATCGATCACCTGTTCTTCCCCGTCTTTGGAATCGCAGGTTCCTTAACATCCGGTGTTTTACTCTTCACAACCTTTCCAGTATCCATCTTTGCACAAGCAGCCTCAAAGGCTTCCGCACCATACTGATACTCCTCCGTAGGTTCAGCCACAGCAAAGGCAGGTGTAACCTCATTCAAACCAGAATCTGCTCTGTCAGCAGTTTCCACCTGCTTATCCTTTGCCCGTTCTATCTCCACATCCCTTGCCAAATTCTCCACCTTATCAATGGATGCATCCAGACGAAGTACCATGGATTCATACACCTTCTTCTGCCATTTCCAAGGTTTCTTCATTATCTCAGTTTTGGAAAATCTCTTCTCCTGCCCGGAATAAACCACCTCTTCCTTGTCAGCGAAGGATCTGAACGTATTAACCACCTTCTGTCCGGCTTCTCTCATTCCCTTACCAAATGCATCAATCTTTGCGATAGTATGCTCCGTATCAGTAATTCCCTCTTTTACCTTATTCCTGATGCCCATAAGCTTCTCTTTTAAGCCTGTGAATTCGCAAACACGGTTTAAGGCTTCTTTACCACGCTTCTTAAAATCTGTCATGATTTCAGAAGCCTTATTCTTGATACCTTCCTTTACCTCAAAAAGTTGCTCATTAATCTCGTTGCAGCGATTTTCCAGACGATCAACCGCTTCATTTAATGACTTCTTGAGCTTATTGGTAACAGTGTCCTCCTGCATCCTTTGGATATCATCACGCAGCCTTGCAATCTCTTCTGTCATATCTTCGACCTTGTGGGTCATGCTGTCCACATAGGCACAAAGCTCATACACTCCGTTTGCCGCCTGCTGCATACCATTACCGTTCAAAACTGACAAAAGCTGTTTCATAACCTCTTCCCCGATCATTGATTTCTCTTCCATAAATCTCAATCCTCCTTTTCGACAGGGCAGCCTCGGCCACCCTGCTTTTTAATTAGTTGTCATTAGCGAAAGGGCAAGTCCTTACCATCCGCTTTCATGAACTGATCCTTTGCCTGTGACTGTACCTGATTCTTGGCAGAACCAAGTGCCTGCTCTTCCTTCTTAGACTTTGCAAGCTCATACTGGTTTACAATCTCGGTATAAAGCTTCTCACGAAATTCCTTTGTTACCGGATAGCACACATCCTGATAAACAGCCTTTCCCTGTTCATCTGTCTGCTTTGTCTTGTAGGAAGGCATTGCCACAAAAAGCTTATCCTTCCCCTGTAAGATACTCACATTATTGACGATAAAGCTGTCCTCAAAATACACACGTGCAAGTCCACGGATATTGCTGCCTTCCCTCTCATAAGGTGTTACGGTGACACTAAACTCCGGCATTTCCATCTCGCCTTTTTCTGTCTTAAACTCCTGACCATCCGAAGCCTTTACCTGTTCAAATGCCTCAAGGATATTGTCGTAAAGCTCCTTACGAAATTCTGCCGTAATCGGATTGCAGACATCCTTATAGATAGTACCGCCATTCTCATCACGTTCACTTGACTTATAACGGGGCATGGATACAAAGAGGGAATCCTTCTCCCTGTTCTCCAAAATGGCAATGTTGGTAATCTTAAAGGAATCACCGAATACCAGTGTTGCAAAACCTTTTACATTACCCTCCTGATTCTTTGCTTCTGTTACTTTAATTGAATACTTCATAAATTCCTCGCTTTCTGTCTGGAACCGCCAGACCGGTTAATCTTCTGTATCCGGTATCACCAGATAACACTCTAAAGTTTCGATATTACTGATTGGCAGCCTGCCATTCAACCAGTTTGCCAGAGTAACCGTAAATCCGTCCTGTTCGTAGTATAAAAAGTCAGCAGGAAAGGACGCTTGCGTACTTTCACCTGACGTTTTAACGACAGAATCTTCGATTCTGGAGTGGTTGTCAGCTGTAAGCTCATCCTCATACAGTACCGTTACATCAAAGTCCGGCATGAACATTCCTGCCTCTTCATCAAAAACACATGCCACGCCTGCCCGCAGGGTAAGTGACAGACTGGGAATAACCACATACCAGCCGCTGATTACAAGCTGTAAGTCATCATCTATCTCCACAATCTCATCACATCTGTCCTCAAACTCCATCTCGGATATAATCTCTTCCAATTTCCCAAGACGATATTTCTTCCTATTCTCCATAAGCACCTTCCTCCCTGACCGGAACACATTTCACCACGAAACGCTTTGTGCCTCTCTCTGCACAGGTAAAAAGGGTAAGTTCTTCCGAATCTCCCTGTGTCTTGATGGAATTATCATAAGGACCCACCACAAAGGTTTCTGTCACTTCATAAGTATGAAGTTTCCCCTCTATATCACGTAGCGTTACCTTATCCCCGGTTGTCACCTGATTCAGTTTTGTAAAGAACTCTCCATATCTGCTCCCGTTGTGCCCTGCAAGAACACAGTTCCCTTTTTCTCCTATCTTTCCGGTTTCGCTTAAATGTCCGATTGCCTTGTTAAGATTTGCGGAAGAACATCCTTCCACCACCGGATAGCGGATGCCTATGCTCTCAATTTCCAGAATGGCAATAACATCCCCTTCTGCAAATATGGCTGCATCCTCTTCACTAATGGCGGTTTTGCTTTCCCCCTCTGTCTCTTCCATCTCTGTCTCATCTTCCTGCTTCTCCTCCAATTTCTGTTCAAATTCCTGTGTCAGCCTGTCCGTCTCCCTCATTCCTGCGTAGTGGTACACAATCGGAATGGCAAAGAACAAAACTCCCACCACAATACAAATCCCGGCAAACACTTTTCTTCTGCTCATATCAATCGCCTCCCATATTCTTGAGACAAGAAATGCCCCACCAGACGGCAGGGCACACTCTCTTATCTTTGTTTATCCTGCCTTGTCTGATAAGGCACTTCGTTTTCTGCTACATTCATGCTCTTGTCTTCCTCCATTCCACCAAGGTCTGCATCTGCCACCTTTTCGTTTTCAAGGTCTAACAAGGCATTTAATTCAAACTGTCTGGATAACTTCTCCTGCAACTCCTCTTCGTGCATAAAAGGCTTCTCATACTCTTCCTTCGATGCCTTTAAGTCGTTTTCGTACTGCTCAATCTTCTTTAACAGAAATTCCTCATTCTCATGGATACCGTTAAAACAGTTTTCAAGCTTCACCATATTTCCCACCGGGCTGGTGGAAAGCTCTACCTTGTACTCTGTCTTACCACGAAGAATCAGATAATGCGTACCCATGAAGTTTTTTTCTACCAGAAGTTCAAAGCCATGGAAACTGCCAAGGGCACTTGTCTCCCCGGTTTTACATTTACTTATGGCTTCCAGCATAACAGCACCGCCGTCTGCTCTCTCCGTATAAGTAAATTTGCCTACCGTAATGGCAAAGTCCGGATTGTCAATCAGCTCCTTATCCCTTGCCTTTATATCTTCCCTGACACAGGCTAACTTTTCCGTTGCCGCCTTAATCAGCTTCGGATAACGGATCATGAAGTTATCCTGCAGCGAATACCTCTGGTTGTCATAGGATGCTTTCAAAAGCTTTAATCGCTGCACATCGTTATCAATCTCCATCTTTTCCTTAATCATCGGGTTGCCTGTAGCCACAGCCTTAATCTCTGCATAGGAAAGCGTAGCCTCATCAATATCCTCACAGGTTCGGCTTACTGCCGTGCTTGTAGTAACCTGACTGATAAATCGCTGCTTATTCTCCACCAGACTCCAGTTGTACGCATCAAAGGTTGATTTGGTAACATAGCGGTAAACTGCTATCTCCTCATTCTCATTACCCTGTCTGATACCTCTACCCTCACGCTGTTCAATACTTGATGGCTTCCAAGGGCAGTCTACATGATGGAGTGCTACAAGATGTGTCTGCACATTGACACCCGTACCGCATTTGTCCGTGGAACCGATAAGCACTTTCTTCTTACCCGTCCTCATTTCCTTAAACAGCACATCTCTCTGGGCATCCGTCTTGGCATCATGGATAAATGCTATCTCTTCCGCAGGAATCCCATACTGGATAAGTGCATCCTTTAGATACTGATATACTGTAAAATCCTTGTCTGCTCCCGGTGTACCGATATCGGAAAAAATCAGCTGACAGCCTATCTTTCCGTCCTTATTCCCTTCCTGATATTCCTTCCATACATTCTCCGCTACCTTATTCAGCTTTCCATCCGGGTTATTCGGTGCATCCCTGTCAATCAGTCTTGCATCCGTTCCAAGAAGTCTCGCCTCGTGAGTTATCTTTAGGAAGTTATCTACGGAGGGGTCTACTCCACCGTTACGGATTCTCTCGGCTCTTACCACGAAGTCTTCCATAACCTGCTTTACATACCAGTCAGGCTCTGATTCCACGATAATCGCCTTGCCGCCACGAAGTGCAGGCACATCCAGATCAAGCATATCCGCAGTCTGCACATCAGCCACTTCACGGTAAATATTCATAAGCTCCGGCAGATTGGTAAACTTATTAAAACGGCTCTTAAATCGAAATCCACTTCCTTCCACCGTAAGTTCCAGTGCAGTTGTCACTTCACCGAAGTTTGCCGCCCAGGCATCAAAGTGATAAATTCCCATCTGCTCCAATGCCGGCTTCTGCAAATAAAGCTGCATTACATACATCTCGCACATGGTATTGGAGATTGGTGTACCTGTTGCAAATACAATGCCTCTGTTTCCGCTAATCTCACTGATATACTGGCATTTCAGCTGCATATCCGTTGCTTTCTTTGAGCCGGAGGAACTGATACCTGACACATTGTTCATCTTGGAAAATATGGCAAATAGCGATAGGTAAGGTTTTGAAGTTATCTCCACCTTTTCCCCCGCTCCACACCGGGCGTGCGACTTTCATCGCACCCGGCGTTCCATCAAATTAACTTACTACCCTCCATCGGGGTTCAACACTTTATGCCCTCACGGAACATATTGTGCTTACAAATTTCACTTTTGTTTGTATTTCTCAATTCGCTTTAATACCTTTTCGTCTATATTTGGCGGTATTGGACCATTATTGACCATGCGATAACAACTATCGCATAACCATATGAGATTTTGCACTTTATTTACTTTGTCAAGCGGTAGTTCCCCTTTGATGTGGTAACAGTATTTCTTGTTGTCTAAAAACAGCGGTGTTTTACAGCATTTACACTTACCATTGTCTCTGTTGTACGCATATTCCCTGTTCATAAAGTATTCAAAGTTAAATACTGTCTTTGCATAAACCGATAACTGTATATCCTTTGCGGTATTAACAGACGGTCTGTCACACGGAAGTGGCTTGCTTCTGCTACGGTAATAACTGTAAATCCTTCTACCCTCTTCCGAATAAGGTGTCATACGTTGGTCAAATGGCTTACTTTCATATTTGCTATGCGTAATAAAAGCATAGGTAATGCCAAACCATTCGCCCTCTATGGGAACAGCAAACGTTTTACTTTTATATCCCTCATGTCTATGCGGAAGATTACAAAGCTTTTCCAATGGTATCTGATACTTATTGTAGTGCTTTGGAAATCTCCGTTTCCATACTGCCAATGCTGTATTATTTATTCTCCTGTCGATAGCATGAAATGCATGAGAACATATAGAGGGTTGCAAATATTGTGCCAATCCAACAATCATGGAATTGACTCGCTGTATTTGTGCCGCCTGTACGCTTCTTTCTGTTATCTCTCCAATCTCACGAACTTCATTAGCAATCTTCTGAATTTTGTCTTTCAATCGCTCCATGTCTGGCAGTGGTTTTCCTACCAGATTGTCTGTCCATGTTCTTGGGTCTGGGGTTCTCCTCTTTTTCTCTGCTTTAACCACAAAACCGAGGAAATGTATCCCCTCTGTTCTGAGGTCTGTCACAAAGGTCTTTTCCTGTGATAATTCCAGTTTCATTTTATTCCTAAAATATTTTGTCAGCATACATTTTAACCTGTATGCCTCCTGTTCTGTTGACGTTAGGATTACCCAATCATCTGCAAAACGAAAGTTATATTTTGGAGTAACACCCGACCATTTCAGCCGACGTGTATCGTTACACTTATGCTTACATTGTCTGTGTGGTTCCATATACATTCTTCCTACAAACCAGTCAAAATCATTCAAGTATACATTTGATAATAGTGGCGATAAAATACCACCCTGCATTGTTCCTAGGTTAGTATCATTCAAAGTACCACTTTCAATATACCCAGCTTTCAACATTTGCTGTATCATCTTAATTACCCGTTTGTCATGGATACCAATACGCCATATCTTCTTTAACAGTATTCTGTGGTCGATATTATCGAAACATCCTTTTATATCTCCCTCAACCGCCCACACTGGTTGGTCTTGTGAAAAAGTAGAAGCATTGATTACATTAACAATATCTCTTATTGCATGTTTCTGTGCCCTATACGGACGAAAACCGTAACTATGCGGATAAAATCTCGCTTCGCATATAGGCTCAATAATTATCCTCACACATTCCTGTATAATTCTATCCAAAACTGTTGGAATACCCAGTGGGCGTTGTTTTCCATTCTTTTTCGGTATATATACTCGTCTTGCTGGCTTAGGTTTATAATTACTGAAATTATCTCTTATTAGTGCAATTAAATCCTCTTTTGGCATTTGCAGATATTTGTCCATCTTCATTTGGTCAACTCCAGCCGTTTTACTGCCTTTATTTGACTTGATGTTATGGATAGCGGTAACAATGGTGACTTCATTGACCATTGCTTCAACAAGACCTGTAAAAGCAATTCCCTCTTTTGATTTCTCATAAAGAAAATCTAAAGTCTGTTTTAATTCCGCTTCTGTTGAAAATCTGACGTTCAAATGCAGCCAAGGACATAATTCAAGTGCGAGCTGTTCAGTTTCAGGAACTTTGACTTTACCAGCTCATACGGGTAATCATCCCCGCCAATCCTAACCGTCTTGTGCTTTACACATACAACCTCGCAAATCACCTCAAAAAGCTCATCATAAAGTGCTTTGTCCTGCCAATCACCATATTTCATGGACACTCCTGCTGCATATCCTGCTGCCATACCAACAGCTGTTCCGACTCCCGGTGCAACTGCTGTTCCTGCCGCTGTTGCCGCAGCCTTTGTAGCTGTCTTAGTTGCCACCTTTGTTGTAGTCTTAGCAATCTCCTTTGCTACAGTCTTGGCAGTATCTTTAGCAGCTTTCTTCGCTGACTTTTTTGCCAGCTTCCTTCCTGCCTCCACCTTCTTAATACGCTTCTTTGCTTGCTCTGCTGCCTTTTTCGTAAAGAGTTCAGCACCCTTAGAAGCAGTCCCTGTGACTGGTCTGCTCGCTTCATAGGCAAGATATGCTGCCTGTGATACTTCCTGCCCTCCATCAACTTGCTCCGTAACTGCTCCAGCCGCAAGTGCTCCTGTTATTTCAGCAATGTGAAGATTGGTACTCTTCGTCTTGATGGAAGTATTTGCTTCCTTAATATTACGCTTAAATCTCGAAAGCCCCTTATTTTTTACCTCTGACTGATGAATGGTACTCCTACGATAAATCTTCTTTTTATCAGCCTCAGTTGCTTTTGCTCCGGCTGTTTTCAGACCACGTTCCACAGTATAGATGTTACTGCCCTTTATCTTTGCAGCCTTTGCCTTATGCGTATGAATCTTTGCTTTTTCCTTGGTATGAATCACCATTGGTTTGTCGTCCACTTTCTTAATGTTCAATGTTCTCACCTCCGTTCTGAAAAAAATAAGCCATCGGGGTATTTCTACCTCAATGGCTATGTAATATAATTACTATTGTAATTTCTCT
>JBGVMW010000260.1:0-2210 GCA_045125095.1 Lachnospiraceae bacterium | reverse complement strand
AAGTGGTGGTACTTTGACTACTTAATTCTTTTCTATTAGTTTGTTTAAGATTGGATAGATGTAAAAGTAATTTCAACTTGTATTGCTTTTAATAGCAATCATTGCTAAAAAGGAGTAACAACTACAATATAGCACATAAAGTTCGACTTAGCAACACATTTTTAAAATATTAATTATTAACGTTAAATAAAAAAGTAAATTCCACCTTTAACTGAATTTAGTCTTACACTCTGGTCAGATTCCATGTATGCTACATATTGCCTCTTATCCGCAGTAGAAATGAGGTAAATATGTCAAAGAAAATAGAAACAAACCAGAAACACATGACACAGGATAACCGTGTAGTTATCGAAAAGGGTTTAGATGCTTCCAAGCCCTTGTCTACCATTGCTGCCGAATTAGGTAAAGATCCTACCACTATCTCTAAAGAGATAAAGAAACATAGGGCTTTTCAAGAACATAACAAATTCAATGAGCCAGCCTTTCGTTGTGCTCTTGCCAAGGACTGTCACAAGAAACATGTTTGCAGTACAGAACTCTTTTGCAAAAGAGAATGTAAGAGATGTAACAAATGTCATACCTTTTGCAAAGACTATGTTCCTTTCGATTACTCATGCCCAAAAACAAAGAAAGCTCCCTATGTTTGCAATGGGTGTTCAAAAAAGAGTGGATGTCGTCTTGATAAATACTATTATCGTGCCACACGAGCTCATAAAGAATACAAGACTGTTCTTGTAGAGTCCAGAGCAGGAATTAATGCTTCCGAAGAAGAAATCAAAGCTCTTGATGATATCATTAGTCCTTTGGTTGAAAATGGTCAATCAGTTTACACCATCCTTCATAATCACCCGGAAATCACACAATGCGAAAAGACAATCTACAACTACATCGATGCTGGTGTCTTCTCGGTCGGAAACATGGATCTTCCAAAGAAAGTGACCTACAAGCCACGTCAATCTCACGGAACTGAAATCGATGATGCCGGTATTTTTGAAGGTCGCACCTATAAAGACCTTCAGAATTATCTAATGGAATATCCCGATACAAAGATAACCGAGATGGATACAGTGGTTGGTCCGGAAGGAAGTAGCAAAGTCCTCTTAACTCTTCATTTTTGTAATGCAGATTTCATGATGGCTTACCTTCTTGACTCCAAAGAATCAATCGGTGTCGAGAAAACTTTTGATAGAATTAACAAAGCGATTGGAACTCATCTTTTTTGTAAAACAATGCCTCTGATAATTACCGACAGGGGTGGTGAATTCAAGCACCCAGATGCTCTGGAATGCGGGGTCGACAACATACTAAGAACAAGCATCTACTACTGTGATCCAATGGCTTCATGGCAGAAACCACACTGCGAAAAAAATCATGAATATATCAGAAAAATCTGTCCAAAAACTATCACTACTTTTGATAGATTAAATCAAGACGATGTAAATCTCATGATGAGTCACATCAATAGTTCTTGTCGCGAGAGTCTTGGCGGTTTAACTCCATTCGCTCTTGCAAAAATGATGCTGCCAAAAGAGTTACTGGATTTCTTTGGTTTAAAAGAAATACCCGCGGACGAAGTAATACTTACGCCCGCACTACTCAAGGGTAAAATCGAAGCAAACGCGTAACACGCGAGCATGAGAAGCTGGTATTTCATGTGTTTACATTAGGGATAACTATGCTAGGCTGGCACAACGTGCCAACGGGCTTTGTACCTGGTCCTGTCCCAATAGGACCAGGTGCGGAGCCTGTTTCCAAGCCTGTTACAGCATAGATATGGGTTCCTGATGTCAACACTTTAATTATCCTGCGACAAATGCTCCTAAACAATACAAATCTGCGGATATGAGCCACCATAGTTTTGCCTCTAGGCAGGTGGAATTCAGTCTTGCAGAATCCAATTCCAGTTGCTGGCGACCGCATACTCTTTTTTAGAATACATATGTTTCAGAATAACTAAATTCAAGAATAAAGGGTCTGACAACAGATGTCAAACCCTAATAAAAATGAATTTAGTCTTCAGTATGGAATTTAAGTTTACATGTGGAATTTACATTTTCATTCAACCCAAATTGATAATGAATTGGCTCTAATTTTCATTCACCTGCGCAAGCTTAGCCGCCTGGTCTGCCGCTATTAGGGCGTCGATTATCTCCTGAATATCTCCGTTCATAATCTGGTCAATCTTGTACAGTGTAAGCTTGATTCTGTGA
>JBGVMW010000259.1:0-9510 GCA_045125095.1 Lachnospiraceae bacterium | reverse complement strand
TTCTAGGACACACAACAATTTATCAATACAACCGGCTTATCTGTAATAAAAACGAAAGGACGAAAAGCTATGAAACTTATATATGCTACATATAACCAGTACTGCAATAGTATAGATATAACCACTTTTGATAATATGCTTCTTCGCATAGATTGTAGTAAGGCGGAGGACGAATTGAAGATCACACCAAATTCACAGTGCGCATTGAATGCTCTTGCGATTGATGAACCTATGGAGTATGCACGCTTAGTGTTGGATGGAGAAATGCAAGTTTGGATTGATGCAGAAGATAGTTTAGAAGTGTGGTAATTTTTCAGGCGGATTGCTATGGATTAGCAGTCCACCTTTTTCAAAATCTTTACAAAAATATAAGTGGAATGTAAGAGATGTGCGTGGTACAATAGGAAGTGAAATTTGAAGTTTCTTAAGAGATGAGAATAACATAATTTAAAAAATAGTAATAAAGTAGGTAGAATGTAAAGAATGGCCTTCTACCTCTTTTTGTGCAACTTGTGTAATGGTTATTGCAACTTATGTTATAACTTATTGATTATAGGAAATAGGTTGATATAATTTGTTTTGAAAGGAGTTGCTGGAATATGTTTTTGAACTTAATAGAAAATATCAATGTTGAGAAAACAAAAGTCACCATTGAATATAAAGAGAAAAATGAGCAGGTAAATAAACTGATTGATTATATTGAGCATTTAGAAGAGGTTGAAAACTGTTTTATTGCCAGTGCTGATGGAAGAATCTATAGCATTAGCATAAATGATATTCTTTATATTGAATCGGTAGATAGAAAAACTTTTGGTTATACAGTGGATGAAGTGTGTTTTTCTGATAGGCCATTTATTGTTATAGAATGTGGAACATATGATGAACTTATGAAAAATATTATGGAGGATGCAGACCCTTTTCCGTTTGATTTGTCTGAGGATGAATTACTGAATGAGGTAAAGTGTTCACTGGGGATTGAACCCTATCCTAAAGATTATTAAGTACGCACAAATTTCAGTCTAGTGGAAAGATTGAAGTCACGTAATTATTAGAATGCTAAAGAGGTGATCAACAATGAGAATAAGACCCTATTTAAATAAAGACTTTGACATTATATCGCGGTGGATAACAGATGAACGTTCACACGCTTTATGGTGCGCAAATTTAATACCATATCCGCTTGAGAAGAAAGGTTTTGATGATTTGTTGCAAGAAGCCAAAGAGCGGTTTGGGGACAGCCCATTTGTTGCGACTACAGATGATGGAAGAGTGGTTGGGTTCTTTTGTTTTTCCGTGAATTTAAATACAAATGAAGGCATGCTAAAGTTTGTAGTCATTGATGATACCATAAGGAATAAGGGATATGGATGTGAAATGCTAAAGTTAGCTGTGAAATATGCGTTTGAAATCGCGAAGGCGGATGCAGTACAACTGAATGTATTTCCCGAAAATCCGGGTGCGAAGAAGTGTTATGAAAAAGTGGGATTTAAAGAAAGAACCTTAACGGAAAGTGCTTTTCCTTTTAAGGATGAATCATGGGGAAGATGTAATATGGTTATTACAAAGTGAGTGGCGTGAGATTTGACGATTTTTTATAGAACAAAGGGGATTATCATGTACAAAATTTTTATTATTGAAGATGATATTACAATTGCAAACAGTATAAGCGGTCATTTGGAAAAATGGGGATTTCAGACAAAATGCGCAGAGGATTTTAGCCAAATCATATCACTTTTTAGTGAATATGAGCCGGATTTGGTATTACTGGATATTCACCTTCCATATTACAATGGTTTTCATTGGTGCAGTGAAATAAGGAAAATATCAGATACGCCGATTATTTTCTTATCATCCATGTCAGATAATATGAATATCGTTATGGCAATGAATATGGGGGCTGATGAATTTATTGAAAAGCCCTTTGATATTCATGTACTTACGGCCAAAATTCAGGCACTACTGCGACGTACATATGCATTTTCGCAGCAGAAAAATGTGCTTTCCTATAAAGAACTGGAACTGAATTTAAACAGTACTTCTTTAATGTGTAATGGCGAGAGTGTGTCTCTTACCAAAAATGAGTATATGATTCTGCAGCTTCTTATGGAAAAGCATGGTAATGTTGTTTCCAGAGAGGAACTAATGGAAAAGCTTTGGGGAAATGATGAGTTTATTGATGATAATACACTGACCGTGAACGTGACGAGAGTACGCAAAAAACTTGAGACAGCCGGTTGTGTGGATTATATCAGAACGAAGAAAGGGTTAGGGTATATACTGGAATGACAATCTGGCAATATGTAAAAGAACGAAAATATATGCTATTTCTTCTGCTTTTTTGCAGTATTCTTCATGTCATTGTACTTTTTCTTTACGTGGAAAACACGGAGCCGGTGTTATATGTTGCCGTGATTTATATGTTTTTTGTTTTATTGGCAGGAAGTCTGGATTACCTATATCAGAATAAAAAGCATCAAAAACTTATTTCTTATGACATGAACTCAGATAAAAGTCTTAAGGAAATACTTCCGGAATCAGGAGTGATTGAATCGGACTATCAGAACATAATTCATGAATTATCAAAACAGCAAAAAGAAAAAGCAAACTTTTCATTAAAACGGGAAAAAGAACTTTCGAATTTTTATACCATGTGGGTACATCAGATAAAGACCCCTATCGCAGCTTTGGGATTACTTATGCAGACAAATCCGGAAAATACGTTTGCCATGAAAGGGGAACTTTTTAAAATAGAGCGTTATGTAGATATTATTTTAAATTATCTTCGCTTGGAGGATATGAATCAGGATCTTTTGTTTAAACAATATTCCCTTGAGAAACTTGTTAAACAGGCGGTAAAAAAATACTCGCCTCTGTTTATTCAAAGTAAACTTGCCCTCAAGTTCGACAACTTGTCTGTGGATGTTTTGACAGATGAAAAATGGCTGGTCTTTGTCATGGAACAGTTACTTTCCAATGCCATAAAATATACAAACAGGGGAGAGATTCATGTTTATGCCAATGTGGTGTGGGAGGGAGAAGTGAAAAAAACAAAACTTTCCATAGAAGATACCGGAATCGGTATCAGGCAGGAGGATCTTCCACGGATTTTTGACAGGGCATTTACCGGATATAACGGAAGAAATGATAAGAAAGCCAGCGGTCTTGGGCTGTATCTGTGTAAGACAATTCTTTCAAAGCTTGGACATGAAATCACAATTACGTCAACCTATCAAAAAGGGACCTGTGTCATAATTACTTTTTTTGAGGATAGGAACCTTATATAAAACGGAAACAGTACTCCAATCTTACAAAATTGTAAGGTTGGAGTACTAATTTGTAAGCTAAAGTTAAGGTAGCCATTGTTTGAGGCTGGTATACTACGTTTAGAACAAAAAACGGAGGAACAAAAAATGTCAATTTTAGAAGCTGTAAACATAAAGAAGGTATACAAAACACGTCTTGGTGGAGATCAGGTCGAAGCCTTAAAGGATATTAATTTTTCCATTGAATCCGGAGAATTCGTAGCAATTATGGGGGAATCAGGAAGTGGTAAAACAACTATGTTAAATCTGCTGGCTGCCCTTGATAAGCCTACATCAGGGGAGATTTATCTGGATGGAACCAACTTTTCACAGATTAAGGAAAAGGAACGTGCGGCTTTCCGCCGTAACAATCTAGGATTTGTTTTTCAGGATTTTAACCTGTTGGATACCTTTTCTTTGGAGGATAACATTGTCCTTCCCCTTGTACTGGCAGGAAAAAGCTACCAGGAAATGCAGCAGAAGTTAATACCGGTTGCGGAGTCTCTGGGAATCAAGGAATTACTCAAAAAATATCCATATGAAGTATCAGGCGGACAGAAGCAGCGGGCAGCTGTAGCCAGAGCATTGATTACATCTCCGAAACTTTTACTGGCAGATGAGCCTACCGGTGCATTGGATTCCAAGGCCAGTGTGAAGCTTCTTGATCAGTTTGAAAAAATCAACGAAAACGGACAGACCATTTTAATGGTTACTCACAGCGTACGTGCAGCGTGTCATGCATCCAGAGTTCTCTTTATCAAAGATGGCATGGTATATCACCAGATTTATAAAGGAACCGCAGATAAAGATGAGATGTACAAAAAAATCAATGATACACTGACTGCATTAATGTCCGGAGGTGCCGATAATGAATAAGCATATTTATGAAAAAATTGCGCTTACGAACATGCGTAAGAATGGAAAGATTTATCTTCCATATATTTTGACTGTTATCGGAAGCTTAATGTTTTATTTTTTCTTAACGTCCATTGGAAGCAATCCGAATATTTATGACCCTTCAACCGGAAAGGAAGCATTTCAGGGGGCCATGACTCTTTGCGGTATAATTCAGAGTGCAGCCTTTGCAATATCCTTCTTTGTGTTTATCTTTCTTTTGTATGCTAATAGTTTTGTATTAAAGCATCAAAAAAAGCAGATGGGACTTTACAGAGTGCTTGGTATGGAGCGTAAGCACATTATAAGGGTTATTGCATTGGAAGTAGTTCTTGTCTTTTTAGTGGGAATTGTGGCAGGACTGTTTGGGGGAATTTTATTTGATAAATTAATGCTTGTACTTTTATTCAAAATGATTGGGCAGACTGCACCGGCAGGATTCTATGTAAATACCAATGCCATAGTTATGACCTTGATGATAGCCGGCGTTACTGCACTGTTTATTTTGATTCGAAGTGTATTCAGTATTCTTCTCACTAAAGATATTGACCTTTTAAAAAGTGAAAAAACAGGGGAGAAGGAACCGAAGAACCGCCCAATTTATACGATAGTGGGAGTTATCTGCTTGGGAATCGGATATTACATTGCTCTTACATGTAAAAGTGCAGGTGAGGCAATTAATAATTTCTTTCCGGCGTCCCTTCTTGTTATGTATGCAACCTATGTTTTATTTACAACCGGAAGTATTTTCCTGTTAAAAATGCTTAAAAACAATAAGAACTACTATTACAAAACAAAGCATTTCATCAGTGTTTCCGGTATGATTTACCGTATGAAACAAAATGCTGCGGGACTGGCTACCATCTGTATTTTATCAACAGCAGCCATTATTGTTTTGTCCGCAGGAGTATCCCTTTATGCAAACGGTGAGTACGGTATTAATGAACAGTTTCCCCGTGAAGTCAAGTTTTATACAGAGATGAACTCCGGTGAGGATGTGGAAATGCTTGTTCAAAAAACGGTGGAAGAAAAAAAGTTTGAAATGGAAGATATGCTCAGATGCTCTTATGCAAACGTTACTTATGTAAAAACCGAAACAGGACTTGAAATGCAGGATGAATTTATTTTTCAGGGGTTTGAAAATATGCCGGATACTTTTGTCCTGACTTTGGAAGAATACAACCGTTTTTACGGCGGAAAATACAGTGATGTAACACTTGAAAAAAATGAAATTTTACTTTATGCATCAGATGATTTTTATACAGGCAAAACACTGACATTTGCAGATGAGACTTATGAAGTAAAAGATGAGGCAGACAAAGAATGTCTGAAATACATTGCTCATAGTTCCATGTCATTGTTTTCGAAATTATTAATTATTGTTCCAAACGAGGAAGTGCTTGGTAAATTTATTGCATCAGATCTATCGAATATGGTTACATGGGTGGGCTTTAACAGCAGTCAGAATAGAGAGCAGGTTCTTGCATTTGCGGAAATCTTAAAGACCGTTTTTTCAACAGACGATTTGCTTTTTGACATATCCGTAAAGCAGGAAGAGCAAGACTATTTTTATAGTATGTATGGCGGTATTTTGTTTATTGGTCTGATTATAGGTATTTTATTTATTATTTCGACGGCAATGATTATTTACTACAAACAGATTTCGGAAGGCTATGAAGACAGAGAACGTTTCATTATTATGCAGAAGGTGGGACTTTCTAAGGAGGAGGTCAAAAAAGCCATTCATTCCCAGGTTATGTCAGTGTTCTTTCTTCCGCTCATTGTAGCATTCATCCATTCTGCGGTAGCACTTAATATTGTGGCAAACTGTCTTAAGATGGTAGTAGTAATACATGTGCCCACATTTATGATTAGTGTTATGGTTACATGTGTTGTGTTTGCATTGGTATACGCAATTGTTTATAAAATTACCTCAAAAGAATACTATAAGATTGTCAATGAATAAAAAATATTCTTACTTTTACGAATGGAACCTTTACGATTACATTAGCAACCGGGCATTGCTGAGTCATTACACGTGTATTGACTTAGCAATGTTCGGTTGCTATTCTTATTGTTGGATAAGATTAATTAGTTGTTTGGGTGAGGGGAAGAAAAATGTACATTTCAGAATATTGTGAAGTGAATTATGAGGCAAAGTACAATGTGGTCTTGGTAAAATGGAAAAAGTTTTGTTGTTATGAGGAATATCGAAAACCATTAGAGTATGCCTTAGATATCATTAAGCAACATGAAAACTGCAATTATGTGGCAGATACAAGAAACGGGTTTGAAAATATCCCGGAGGACACCCGGTGGGTGGCGGATTACTTTATGCCGAAGGCAGCAGCATATGGTTGTAAATGCATTTACTTTATAATAGATGAGGCGAATTCGTTAAAAGAGGAATTGGAGGGTCAGGAAAATGATTCTTCCGATAAAATAGCATTTAAATATATTTACAGTTTAGAGGAAGTGAATTAAGGGGACAAAATATGAACAACGTAAACAAGACACTATATATTGCGTTATATGGAAAAGCGTTTGTGAGCAAGAAAACATTATTATTCGGGATAAAAAAGCAGAAGAGATTTGGGAAAGGGAAGGTTTTGAACTTAAGGGCAAATCCAAGTCCCAATGGTTAGCATATTATATGGCTATGCGCTCCGCTATTTATGATGAATGGGTAAGACAGGAGATAAATAACAGTTCTCCAGTGATTGTGTTGCATATTGGTTGCGGTATGGATAGCAGAGTGGAAAGAGTAGCCGCGAAAGATATACAATGGTATGACATCGATTTTCCTGATGTAATAGAGGAAAGGCGTAAGTATTATGCAGAATCTGATTATTATCATATGCTGCCGCTAGATATGAGAAAGGCTGAGTGGAAAAATCACATCGAAGCGAATCAAGACGCGATTATTGTCCTTGAGGGCGTCAGCATGTATTTTGCACCGGACGAGCTGACCAGATTATTATCTGATTTTGCCGGGCATTTTAAGTCCATAAAAGTTTTGATGGATTGTTATACGGAACGTGCTGCTAATGTATCAAAGTACAAGAATCCGATCAATGACGTTGGCGTAACGGTTGTATATGGATATGACCACCCGGAAGAATTAGCGAAAAGCTCCGGCTTAGTATTTGAGAAAGAATATGATATGACACCACAGAAATACATAGAGCAGTTACATGGAATGGAAAGAATCGTGTTTAAGAATTTGTTTGCGGGAAAAATTGCGAAATCTATGTATAGGATGTATGGGTTTAAGAAGGTGTAGAAGGTGGGAAGTTTGAAGTGTGGCATGAGGTTTGTTAAACGTTGCACACATTTCTGTGTATAGAAAGTTCGTGGGCAATACGCTTCATTGTGATGTATTTTTGCCCAAAATCGAAGATGTTTCAGGAAGAAAAATAGCATAGAATGCTTATTTGGGCATATGGTACTCAGAATGTCAGATTTTGCCCAGGAAATTAACAAGTAGTGGGCATTTTATGGAGTAAATACTGCTATTTTGCCCACGGCGGTACTTTCTGCAATTAAAAGGCATGTATCTAATTGACCTTGTGGGCAATAATTGCGATTATTAAAGGAAAATGCCCAAATTTCAGTTTGTCAGAGAGACAAATTCCAATTTGTCGAACACATGAAACTTTCAGTCTTGTGAAGAGATTGAAACATGCATGAATATGAATTTTACGGAGGAAAGACCATTATGAAGAAGTATAAAAAGTTAAGAATTTGCATAAGTGTACTAAATGCCATAGGGATTGTTTGCCTGTTTTATTGTGCTGCATTATATCTTTCACATGACACTTATGTTGTCAATCCCGACGCAATGCTTCCTATGATGAATTGGGAGCGAGGTGGTATGATGCTTACAATGGGAGTGATGCCAATGTTGATTGCAAACACATTGGGATTTCTGTTTATATTAAAAAAAGGAACATCTATCATCAAAAGATTGTTGTTTTTCATACCAAGCATTTTAGAAGTGATTTTAGTTTTACACTATTGGATATCTTCATTGCTTGCATAAATTTCAGTAATACAGAGAGACGATTTTGAAGTTTATTAAGAGGTGATTTCGAATGAAACATATAGAATTAGCTAAGAAATACTTTGACCAAAAGTATCATTGTTCACAAGCTGTGTTAGTTGCTTTTGCAGAAGAATTAGGACTGACAGAAGAACAAGCATTGAAATTGGGTGGTTGTTTTGGTGGTGGCATGTGCAAGGGAGAAGTGTGTGGTGCTTGTACAGGAGCTCTGATGGCGTTAGGATTGAAATATGCTCAGAGTGATATTGAGGATATGGAAAGTCGCAAGAAAACCAACGATGTTACAGTAGAATTTTTGGATATGTTTAAGAAGGAAAATGGTTCATATATATGTAAGGAGTTGTTAGGATGCGATTTGGCTACAAATGAGGGCAAACAGTATGCAATAGAAAATAAGTTGTTTGTTAACTTCTGTCCTAAAATGGTTGAGTCCGCGACTGTTATTACAGAACAATTATTGAGCGATTAAGTGTGAGAAAGATTTGAATTTGTAGTGGAGGATTAAGCAATGAAAATCTACGATATTTCCCAAGAAGTTTTCAGTTGTCAGGTGTATCCCGACGACCCGACGCCAGAAAAAAAGATGCTTAAATCAATGGAAAATGGTGAAGTATATAATTTGACGGCATTTAATATGTGTGCGCACAACGGCACGCATATAGATGCACCATTTCATTTTATTAAAGATGGAAAAACTGTGGATGAGATATGCTTAGAGGCATTTGTGGGAATGGCTTATGTGGCAGAACATCATGGGATTGTCACTGGCGATGATGCTGTAGAAATAATTGAAAAAGCGAAAAAACAGAACCCAGAAGCGACAAAGAGACTTTTGATTAAAGGAGATGTTGAAGTATCATTAGAGGCGGCAAAGGTATTTGCATCTTCGGATATTTTGCTTCTGGGAAATGAGCCCCAGACAATCGGACCGCAGAATGCACCAATGGCAGTGCATCTTGTTCTTTTGGGTACTAATGTTATCTTGCTTGAAGGAATTCGTTTGTCAGAGGTATCTGAAGGTGTTTATTTTTTAAATGCAGCACCACTGAATTTATCGGGTGCGGATGGTGCTCCGTGTAGGGCGATATTGATAGATGTTGATGAGAGACAAATTGATTAGGTTACAATCGCTGTTAGCGTAAACGAAAAAGCAGATTACATATTGCCAGTATCTGCCCTTTCGTTTGCGCTAATAGCGATTTTGCCGAATTGAACAAAGTCGCGTCCGTGGAGCCATTGTGTATGGAGTTT
>JBGVMW010000258.1:0-2099 GCA_045125095.1 Lachnospiraceae bacterium | reverse complement strand
GAAAATAGAAAAATCCATAATGATATGACCTTGTTCATCAATCGGGTCGATCTGTTTTAATCCACCGTAACGGCTTCCCATTCCTGCTGCCATAATGACCAATACTGGTTTTTTCATACTGTTCCCTCCGTTCAAATTATTGGTAGTGTCAAAACTACCTGTCTTTTTTATTTAAAATTTCTTTAAAAACTTTGATTTTTCGGAGATTTGCAAATAAAAAGAGCATTGACCGCCATTTTTGTGAATAATATCAGCGACCAAACATCTAAAATACAAAGGAGACAATGCTCATGGATATTATACTTTATTTAATTCAAATAATTCAAGACCTTTACCAACAAAACTGCTGGCTTATTAACTTTATCTGCAGATATATTCCCCTCAAGCAATGGGCTTTTGATGATTCCCATTCCCCTAAGTATCAAAAATTTAAGATTGATCAGCTTCCTCTTATCACTGACTTCCGACAGGATTGGACTTACAAAGATCTCATTCCTTACTTTGAAAAACGTTATGGTAAGACTGTTACACCTATTCGTCGTCACTCAGGGTGTGATATCTCCGATGACTGCTGTTGCCCTCGTTGTGGTGCACCTAAAATCTATCTCTATAAGAACAATGGCTCCAAAGGTCAGCTCCTCTGCAAGGTCTGCGACGCACGCTTTTCACAGGATGTAAGTCGATACTCTTCTGTAAAGCTTCGCTGTCCTCATTGTGGTAATGCTCTGGTTCCTAAGAAAGACCGTAAATTCTTCATCGTACATAAATGTGTAAACAAGAATTGCCCTTATTATCTTCATCAACTTAAAAAAGTTGATAAAGAGGATTTGAAAGATCCTCATGGTAAAAACAAATATAAACTACACTATATCTACCGTGAATTCACCGTAGATTTCTTTCGCATGGATTTAAATTCCCTTCCTAAGAATGCCTCTTCCTTGAAATTCAGTAAGTTTGACGCTCATACCATGTCTTTATGCCTTACTTTGCATGTGAATCTTGGATTATCTCTAAGAAAAACTTCTCAGGCTCTCAAAGACCTATATAACATCTCCATCTCTCATCAGCAGATTGCCAACTACTGTAAAACAGCCGCCATCTGTATTAAACCTTTTGTAGACAACTACCATTACAAACCTAGTAATACATTCGCAGCCGATGAAACTTATATCAAGATTCGTGGTGTTAAAGCTTACATCTGGTTCATTATGGATGCTGCCAGCCGGTCTATCCTTGGATATCAAGTATCTGATAATCGAAGTGTCGGTCCTTGTATCCTCACCATGCGAATGGCTTTTCGCCAGTTCACAGAACTTCCTAAAAACTTCCGCTTTATTGCCGACGGATACAGTGCTTATCCCCTTGCTGCACTTCAATTCGCACAGGAATTTGGCGATGCTTTCAAGTTCAGTATCACACAGGTCATTGGACTTACCAATGATGATGCAGTATCTAAAGAATTCCGTCCATTCAAACAAATGATTGAACGATTAAACCGCACTTACAAGGCTTCCTACCGAACTACAAATGGATTCGATAACATCGATGGTGCGAATTATGATCTAGCTCTTTGGGTTGCCTATTACAACTTCCTCCGCCCACATAAGAACAATGGCTATAAAGTTCTTAACCAAGTCGATATGCTGCAAAATGCTGATAACATGCCGGGAAAATGGCAATTACTCATCTTTCTAGGTCAACAAACCATCCTGAAGATGCAAGCCGAAGGCTCTGTCTGTTCTTAGATTCCAAGCCAGAGGTAACAAAACCAGCCACCAGAAGCACAGCTTCTGGCGTGCCCTTGATAACACGAAAAAGGAATGCTACAATGCTGTGACTACGACCGAAGACGCTGTCTGTTCTTGAGTTCTTCGCCGTCGGTAAGACGTTCAGAGCATTACTTTTTCGTGCTGTCAAGGGTGGCGTCCACCTTTCAAAAAACTAAATATCTGCAATTATCAAGGTTCATTTGAATCTTTTTTCTTTAGTAATGTTTTTTCATAACTTATTTGACACTACCGCGATATCTGCAGATTCCATATTTTTCTTCAATTAGTTTTGCCATGGTAGTTTTACCACCATATGCTCCACCACTTAGG
>JBGVMW010000257.1:0-2445 GCA_045125095.1 Lachnospiraceae bacterium | reverse complement strand
TTTTTTGTTCCACGCTAACCTCCATTTTTTACCAAACTTTAAGTTTGGCTTATTAAATAATTCGCTTATAAATTCTGCACATATACTATCATTAATTTTATCATAAATATATAACATTTGCAATAATAACAATGGCTCACACAGGGTTCTTTCATGAAGAATTTCAACAGGAATGTTTCTAACAACATACCATTTGCATTACTCTTAATTTGTTTTTTTACCTTTTAATAACAAAAAAATCATGACCAAGCAAAAAAAGCGCAAAAATCCCCCTTGTTTGTTATTTCCATTTTTTTACATTTTAATAAAAACTTGCGATACTGCTGAAAATATATTTTTGAGTCATCTCAGGATGATCGCTAAAATAATCCATCATCCTTTGCATTCCCCATTCCGGGTGTTCTTTTATAATAGCTAACCGCAATATATTATAAGCAAATTTTCTACCTGAATCCGTGAAATTCAGTTTTTTTATAAGCAGGAATTTCATTCCAAACGAAAATTTCTGAAAGAAACTCGTTTTTTTGGGGAGTTATATTCCTGCAATCTACTGAATTTGTTTTCTATATAACTTTTGAACCTAAAAAAGAGGTCACAAAATAAAGCTATGTATATTATAGCTGCCTTTTATACTAGAGCAAAGCGCTTATAAATATCCATAAAAGCCTGACGCCATATATTACTCCGACCTAATGCTAGGACTACACGCCGCCCATGTGTTGTTACATATCCGGCTATCTGAATCAGATTACTTATAACGGTTCTGATTCTGCGACGTTTAATAGGGTGTTTGCTTTTGGAGCTCGTTTACTTTTAAGTGATTCCTGCCCTATGAGTCTTAGGATGTTGTATGCCAGCACAGTTAATTCAAGTACCAATTCATTTGTATCGAACTTTCCGGATGGTAGTCTCTCAACATCCATATCTGTCTTAATTTCACTGTGATACTGCTCGCATTCACCGTGGGCATGATATCCCTTTATGATATCGTCATCATTCCAGCCAAGGTTTGTCCAGATGGTATTGCATTCAATATCCGGTACCATTAAAAACTGACCATACCTGTCGGTTGTACGTTCGATTACTTCATACACGATTCTCATAGTAATAGTTTTAGTATTACCTTCAGAATCTTTGTATTCGACATCCTTCCAGGATGAACCAATATATACTGTTTTTCCATCACGGGGATGACGGATATCTTTACAGCACGCCTTTACTTTATCAAGCCAGTCCTGTTTAGTTTCTCCACGGCGAAGGTTTCTTTTTACAATAAACCATGAACCATCTTCGATGAGAATACCAAGATTTTCAGCAGCATCATTTCCGGAATCCATACGAATAAGTAGCTGTTTTTCAGTAAGCCTGTGGCTGTATTTTAAAGTCTGACGCAGAAATTCCGGAGTATTACACTGGCAGTGTTGGCTTCCTTCGCGAAGTTCCGTATTCACAAGAAAACCTTCGGTTCCGATGTATGCCATCATTGGAGCGTATCCAACAAAACCTTTATAAGTATATGAAACACCTTCTTTGTGGGTTTTTGAATTATCCATAGGTGTGACATCAAGGTCAACAGGAACCATACCGGCTTCAAGGCATGTTGGCTTAACGTTATAAGTACCCAACATTTCAACATTGGCATTCAGTATTTCTTCTCTTAGAGAAGTACCTATATCATCCATCCTCTGGCGCAAAGTTTCAGCTGATGGAATTGTTCTTGTAATCCCGAGTGCAAGCTTATAATAATCAGGGTCAGCTGACATTTCACGAATATCTTCATAGGAGGTTTTTCCCTGACAAAGCAAACCGATGTAGGAAAGAAGAATATCACCATTTTTAATTTGGTTCTGTGAGCGTTTACCATCAATTTTCATGTTGTTACACTTTTTTATAAAATCGCTTTTGCCAAGCATCTGACCACCAAGTGACAGACCACTTGGTGTAATCAGACGTTCATCAGAAAATTCAATAATAAGCTTTTGCATTGTCATTCACCTCGTATAGTTAATACCTATATTTTACTATATGAGGCGTATGAAATACATAAAAAAAGAGAGGTATTCATATTTTTTTCACCCATTGGGTGAAAATGAAATCAACTAATTAAAGCTCATTTTATCCTTAATTTTCAAGAGTTCTTATGAAGTAAGAATAAATGAGTTTCACGGATTCAGGTCAAAAACAGATGTGTTGCTTTCACAGAACGCTCCCATACATTCATCAGTTGTTCTATAAAATCAGTATCCCTATCATTAATCAAAATAATTTTCATGTCGTCTCACCGTCAACTTCAAATTTGTTCCTTTTGTTACAGCAAATTATAGCTATTATATCAAACAACATAACGGCACAATATGCCATCAGTTATTATATCGCCTCCACTACATTCATAAGGAATTTCTTTTTCATCTTTAAAACCGAGCTTATGTAATACATTTGCTGAGC
>JBGVMW010000256.1:0-7859 GCA_045125095.1 Lachnospiraceae bacterium | reverse complement strand
GCTCATGGAATATAAAGGATCAAATAAGTTCATTTGTTGAAATTGATTTGTTTTAAAAGCCATAATATCACCGCACATTCATATAGTTTTTATAATTATATTTTACTATATTTGAGTGCTTTTATCATCACTTTTGACACCCTAACCAGATATTACATTCTGACTCATTGTATTTCTAAAGCATGAGCCTGTTTGAAAATCGCTAATTAATAACTGAATCCCCGGGAAAATATCATACTGCCATATATCTGCGCTTCCATCTTCCACATTAAAATCTATATGGGTAATAAAGTCCTTATTGCCTTTTGTTTTTCTATCATTTTTTAAATAATTCAGTTCATCTTGTTTCAATTTCCATACTCCTGCTTATGTTGTAAATTTTGATTTAACATCCCCTCCCAAAAAGCTCCTCATTAATTCTCTATTTTATAGCATATATTCCCATTTGCATATAGCTATACCAAAATACGTGAACATACACAAATCCTGTCTTCTTTACAAGTTCAATATGTTCTTCTACTGTAAGTGGAAAATAATTGACACCGCACCTTGCATTATGAGCCTTTGCCTCAGCTTCTGTTTTTCCATGTCTTTGCTGATATTTTCCCCATCTTAATAATTCTTTGTTCTTAATTTCTTCATCTGATGGTACAACATTTTCAAAACTTATATATATGCCACCTTTTTTCAATGCTTTGTATACTTTTTCAGTAGCTTCTCTTCGCTCTTTTTCTCCCATGTAATGATGCGATTGAATTGCTGTCACAACATCAAAACAGGATTCATAATTGATGGACACGGAATCTCCACATATGTATTGGACATTTTTATTTTCAAGTTTTTGTTTTGCCTGTTCAAGCATTTTCTCTGATGGATCAAGCAGTACAAATTTTAATTCCTCAAATCTTTCAAACGCTTTCTGTTCTAACGTTCCTGTTCCACATCCTAAATCCAGCCAATCTAACTCTGAAAATTTGCATTGCTCAATTACATCTAATGTTTGTTCATAGAATTCGGAATAATATGGTATTGTATTATTAATTTCCTTATCATATGCACTGGCAGCCATTGGTGTAGTATTATCATTTATCATAGTAATCCCTTTCTTATGTATCATCTAAAATACCGTTGTTCTACCTCCACAGCTACAAATTATTTCACAGAAATCCCCAGCATTACCGTTGTTCCCTTAATATTGTTCCATACAGAATGAGGTATTCTTCCTTCAACCAAAAATGATTCATTCTTCTTAACAATCACTTCCTCATCCCCTAACAGAATTCTAGCTTCACCTTCTGTAACAATAAATAAATGATTATGCTCATGTGTATGCTGTTCCGTTGGTCCACCTCCGCCCACACTTAAATATGCAATAGCCCCGTCCATAATCTCCCCGATGGAACCAAACAGCTTTTTTGCTTCAAAATTTACATGCTTAGGTGGCGTCATAAATCCTTCTTTCAAATGTATCTCCTTTTCCAGATATAACTGTGCATCCTCAATCGCAAACGAACGATATTCTAATTTAGCCGATTTCATTACTTTATCTATTGTAAATACAATCTCCGATTTTCCATTAGCGTCTTCATATTTACTGCAATAAGTTTCAAATCCAATTGTATTTTGTTTTGTGCTGCTATCTATTTTCAGATTTTCAATATTCTTCATATGAGAAAATAATTTCTCTTTATGATATTCTTCATTGCTATGCCCACAAAGATACGTTGAAAAATCCAATCCTGTAGTCGCTTTTATTGTTTGATATAAATCCATCATTGATAAAGAACCATAATTAAACAACCATAGCCCTTCATTTAATGCATCTCCGGCGATAAGTATTTCTTCTTCCTGTACAATAAAGCCAATAGAACCTTTGGTATGTCCAACTAAAGATACCACGATAATGTTTAAATCCCCCAAAGAGATATGTTGTCCAATTTGGATTTCTTGCCCCATATCCTGTATCTATTAATACTGCCATTTTGCTTCCCTTAACAAGTGTACTGTATACACCTTTATCTTCTGCAATTTGCCAGATATTCTCACGGATTTTTGTGTATTCATATTTATTATTTAACATATCCTTCACCTCAACCAATATTTTTAGCCCTGTTCACTTACTAACCATGTCTTAGCATCTTCCATATCTGTTGAAAAATAACAGCATACTGATTGCAAACACACTTCACTCTGAATCGCTTTTTTAATTCTTCTTAAAGTAGTCTTGTCAGCGGAAAAAGCCAATTTCAATATACGCGGACGCAAATGTTCGATATGCTGTAGCAAGCGCAATAATACCTCGTTTGTTATCTCTGTTTCATACAAATCCATCATAATTCTACGTCTGTTTGGTGATTTCAAAATGAATTGTTCCTCTTTTTCCATCATGATAAATAAAGCTTCTGCATCATCAAAATAACTTCCATAGTGAATTCCATGAAAGTATCCTCCTTTATAATAGTATGGACTTAATGCTCCACTCGGTGATTTTGTCATCATCCTTTATTTCCTCACTGTTCTTCTACAAAATATATTAAATCTTTTTGCTCTCTAATATGTCTGCACCACTCTATTGTCTTCTTTGTTACACTAATCCCATAATAAAGTGTAGACATTTTATAATAAAATTCTTCCGTATTCTCTACTTGTCTAAGATGAGCTTCCAATTCTTCAAGCTCCTCTAAATATTTTTGACTTCGTTTTTCATATATTTGAAGCTGCTTTGCTCTTTCTTCTGCCGGCAGATGACCCCAAAAATACACTTTTGAAAGGTTCGACTTCGTTCCCGCCAGTACCTCCATAAGCGTTGTCAGCCAATCAAAAAAACACTGTTTCCCAGAATCTGTAATATGATAGAATATTTTTTTTCTTCCTCCTTGGCATTCCTCGTAGCTTACGACATAACCTTTTGTTTCCATACGCTTTAGTGCCGGATATAAGCTTCCATAACTAGCCCGATAAAAAACACCAACGCTATTCTCAATAATCTTTTTAATATCATATCCTGTCAAATCTTTCTCTAAAATAATTCCTAAAATAATATCTTCAAACATATCTCTCTCCCAGATATAGAATAACGCAACATATCTGTTCGATATATCTTGTAGATATATTATACTACAGCACACTTTATGTCAACAAAAATACTTCCTTGGTCACTGACTTTTTATTGTACAACACCATCCGTTACTTCAAATCTTGCCTTACTCTTATTTGCATACAAAAAAGCATATGTAGCCCCATCACTTGATAAATATCTACATATGCCTCATAATGCTTACTTTACATACACCTAAAAATACATTTCAGTTTTTATATAAAAATTAGTGTTTAATCAAAATTTCCATCATATATTTTCTATATCTCAAATGTATATAGGTTTGATTGTTCCAAATCCACATCATGCATAGCGACCGCAGTGATTTCATAATTGTCATAGGTAGAATAATAATAGATTCCTTTATTCACATTGCAGCAACTCGTATAACGTGTATATTCGTAGCCGTTCTTTGTCCACACACATCCCTTCGGCATGGCGACTGACCCTAAAATATGAAAAAACTGGTTTACACAAGATTTTTCATTTTCATCCGATACAGAATTTTCTTTTACAAAAAAAGCTCGTACAAATCTTGAGGCACTTGAAAAATCTCCCGGCAATCCCATTGCACCCATGCCAAGACTGTAATTATGCAACGGAAGTGTTTCGCAAAATTGTGTATTTAACGGCCCTACACTTAGTCCCATGTAATTGCTCAAATTTATCCTGTGATAATCAAACGTCGGGTTATTTGTCAAAACCTCAAATGGATTGTCGTATATTTGAAACCCTTCTTTTACACTTTCTACCACAATACTTTTCTCTTTATCGCTAATCATCCAATGTAATGGAGACAATGGCAGCTCCTCACTAAAAGGAATGTTTGCCAAATTGATTTTCGCTAGTAACTGCTTTACTTCTTCTATGCAAGAACACTGTCCTAAAATCCAGGGAATAAATTCAAATGGTGCAATATTATCTTTGTTCTCTACACATTCAAAGTAAAAGGCGTTTTCCGGAAAATTCAATCCCGCCATACTCACACCCTTTTCGTTTGTTGCTTCATAATACAACGGATAATTGTTCACAACGGCAGCCATACCAATCATGGCATAGTGAACTTCCATATTTTTCGCATTTCTCATCACAAAGCTATAATTACGCGGAGTAATCACAACCCTTTCGTTGTAGCTTCTTTCTAAATCTAAATTTCTCCCAAAATACACATCTTTGCTTTTATATGATATCGCTGTGCACATAATACCCCCATATATATTACAGACAATCGTTCTTTTTATCATCAGTATTTCCCTTTTTAAATGTCTTAATCTTATGAGGGTAAAAGATAACGCCATTTCTCCTACTGTTTCACTTTGTTTTGCATTCTATCATTTCTTAAAAAAAGGATGAAATGACAACTATGCATTTCATCCTTTTACTATCTATTTCTCTAAAATTATTCTGATTTTCTAATAGCCTTTAAAGCTGTGCTAAGCTTAATTGGATTACCATAACGTAAGGTTCCCATACGGTATAATTTTGCACCAAGCACACCTGCTCCGAAAATAGATGCGATTAAAATAATTGCAGATAATACAATTTCCCAAGGTGCTACTGTTCCCATTGCGATTCGTGCAAACATAGTGCTGTAGGAACTGAATGGCAGGAAGGATAATACTTTAATAATTGGTCCATCCACGTTTGTAAGCTGGAATAATGAGAAGAAATATACTACCATAATGACTGTCATTAATCCACTGGAACTCTTGCTGACATCTTCTGTTTTGCTGACAAGTGCTCCCATTGCTCCGTAAAGGAATGCATAGAACAGATAACCTCCCATTCCGAAAAGAGACCGCTGAAAAAGTAGCATTTTTATAAATCTTAACCACAAAAATAACCACATTGTACTAAACTAAATTAGTCGGTGTGGTTATTTTTTATACGCTATAAAGTTTTTCTCTTTTTAATCCTTAATTATGCATTCATAAGTTTAATAATCCGTTTCAAATTTACCGCAAATATTGTCATCGCTCCTTGCATTTCCATGCCAATAAGACCTGATGATGACGCAACGTCATAACCATGTCTGTGTTTTAATTCGCTGTTTTTGGCTTCGATTTTATATCGTTCTTTTGCCTTTTCTTTAAAGTATTCTGTTTCTTGAAATTTTGCCTGCTCACTGTGTGTATCGCAAATTAATGTTTCCGAATAACTTTTTATTTTGCTCCCTTCTTTATAACAGCCTTCTCTGTAAGGACAGCACTTACATTTTTCCACGTCAAAAAAATACTTCATTCTTGGGTTTTGGTTTGTTTTTTCACTTTTCCGTTTATCTAAATATTTACGGACTGCCAAATGCCCTGCCTTACATTGGTACATTCCAGCATCTTTATTGAATATAAATTCCTCTTCTTTTGTACGTGTTCCCTGCGTTACAACACTGTTTAATCTGGATATTAATTCATAACCATCATTTTGTGCTGCTTCTATATTATCTTTTCCTGAATAAGCCTTATCTCCAATTACTGTTTTTACATCCATTCCGGCATCTCTGCTTTTTCGGACTAACAAAGTCAGTTCTTTTCCGTCTGGTTTTTCTCCACTTGTTATGGTTGCTGCTGTAATAATGCGTTCTTCTGTCATTGCCAGGTGTGTTTTGTATCCAAAAAAAGAGCTGTCTGCCGTTTTATGTCCCGTTTTCGCATCTTCATCTATTGAGGTTTTTAAATGTTCCAAATCATCTGCTATTGTTTCTTCCAATAAATTTAATTTTTCCGCTACTTTTGGATAATGACTGACAATGTCATTCTGCTTGATAACATCCATAAGCTGTTTACAGTATTCAATTTCTTTTTCCAATGAAGTTTCCGTATTTTTTTCTGGAAACTGTTCCTTCATGCTTTCATCTGTTTCATATACGGCACGACGAAGCGCTTTCGAATGTTCCTGCAATGCCTGTTGAGGTGTTTTGGAATTGTAGCGGGATTTTGTATGTGTGGCATCCACAATGATGGATTTTGATTTTATGATTTCCTTTTCTATCGCAATTTCAACAGTTTTGGAAATCAACATATCCAAAAGATTTGTGTCTTTTAAACGCAGTTTGCGAAATTTTGTTAAGGAACTTGGATTAATCACTGCTTCTTCTGGTGTCATGTCAAGAAAAAATTTAAAAGACATATCGTATTTGGAACGTTCCACAACATCGATATCCGATAAGTTATAAATCGTCTTTAAAAGAAGATATTTAAACATACGAATTGGTGAAATGGCATTTCGTCCATTATCAAGACAATATTTATCAACCAGTTCTTCATATATAAAATCAAAATCAACCAGTTCCTTGATTTGACGGAGCAGATTATCTTTTGGAATGATTAAATCGTATAGATCCATGTAGGAACTTAACATTAATTTTTGCTGCATCTCTAACATAAAAAACACCACCTGTATTTGATAAATCTATTTTACCAAATACACGTGGAATTATCTACTTTTTCAGTGGCTTCGTATGGCGATTTCGGCGGGTCCACCGCCATCATCTGTACAGCATAGCTGTCTTCAAGTAGCTACGCTACTTGGACACGCCTTCGTGGCGCACAGTCATCTGCATAACGGACAAATCTATGTCCTCTTCGTTCCAGTTCCTTATCCAACTCGTTCAGCATAATATTGCTAAGTAACGGACTAAGCGGACCACCTTGGGGCATTCCTATTTCTGTACGTTCAAACATCCCGGTTGCTATTACTCCTGCATTTAGGTATCTGTGAATCAGTGAAACAACTCTGCCATCCTTGATGGTTCGTGACAATACCTCAACCAGTTTACTTTGGCATACCGTGTCAAAGAACTTTTCCAAATCCATATCCACCACATATACATAGCCATCATTTACGTTCTTTTGGCATTGTCTGAGAGCATCATGTGCTCCTCGTTTCGGGCGAAAACCAAAGCTATTATTTGAGAATTGCTCCTCATAGATTGGTGTAAGCTCCTGTGTAATTGCCTGTTGTATTACTCGGTCAACTACTGTAGGGACTCCAAGCTTTCTAAACTCGCCTTTTGTTTCTTTGGGTATTTCTACCCTTCGAACGGGGTTTGGCTTATATTTGCCATCCCTTAACTCTTGGATTAGGGTTTCCTGATTTTCTCTTAGGTAGGGCAGAAGTTCATCCACCTGCATTCCATCAATTCCACCACTCCCCTTGTTTGATTTTACTTGTTTATATGCCTTGTTAAGGTTGTCTTTTCGTAAAATCAGTTCCAAAAGATTGTTCGTCCAATAATCTGTGATGACACCGCTCTTTTCAGTAATCTTAGAGTAGTCGAACACTTCTGCATACTCTTTCTGTTCCGCAGATACCATTTGCACATAGTCTTCCATATGAAGTTGTCTGTTCTTAAATCTACTTTCAGTTACATTCATTGCTTGTGCCTCCTAAAGTTCAGTCCTTCCCATAACGTTGCGACGGCAACTTGTTGCCTAGTCCTTTAGGGCAACCGTTATGGTACTATGACCTCTGCTGACTTCTCGCCATTCGTTGTTACTCACGGATTTCATACTCTGTTTCCTCCGCTGACGAGACCTCCCTTGGTACCACACGTTTCTTTCTCTCCATATATCTGCCACATTTACTATAGTTAATTCCGAGCAGTTATTGGACTTCGGTTTGTTTGGCAACCTTATCCTTAACTATAGCCTGATGTGATTTCTGTTCGTCAGACCAGAGATTTGCCTCCACCTTCCTTCAGATTCCCCTCGCGTTAATCACGGTTATTACCATGAAAAGGACACCCTTGGTCTTGGCTATATCC
>JBGVMW010000255.1:0-24691 GCA_045125095.1 Lachnospiraceae bacterium | reverse complement strand
ACTCCTTTCAATGAAAAGTATTGTCCAAAATGGCAGAAAATAGTGTCCAATATAGAAGTTTTATGGTATAATGCTTCATGAATTTTATTCTTATGGAGGAAAGAAAATGAAAAGGAAAGTATTGAGCTTATTGTTATGTGGCGTAATTGCTTGTAACACGTTGACAGCTTGTGGTAATTCAAATAATCCTAATGCGTCTGGGGTAAATAATACTGCTGAAAGTAATAAAGATGAGGAAAGTGCTCAGGCAGATTCAAAAAGTAATGAAGAAATATATGTTGAGGCAATCAATGCATATCAAGAGTATTATGAAAAGGCTAAATCAGATTTTAGTGGAAATGAAGTTGGTGCAACTATCACACTTGATGAAGAGGGAATGCCTTTGTTGTGGGTAGCAATCAGTGAAGATGGCTCAAAGGATAATTGCAGAACAAGACTGGTAGGTTATGCAGAAGGTGAAGCTGCTATTATGGCTGAAAGAAGTGAATATATAGTTCCTGGTCTAAGTTCAGAGATAATACTTGGTTACGGTAGAATAAATGGGAATAAAAGGAATATTTATGTTTGGGATGAATCTAAACAAGATTTTCGTAATATCGCTAACGAAATTGGCTTTGAATCTGATGTGGTATATTCAGAAGAGGAGCTTGAAGAAAAGATTAATTTTTTGTATCCAGTAGTTAAAGCTCTTAATACTATGAGCGGTTCAATACAGGTATTGATGAATGAAACTACGAGTCAGGTTGCATATATAGGATATTATGATTGTAGTGTTTTTGATACGTTACAGAGACTGGATGTAATTGGTGGACTAAGTGATGGTGGTGGCGAAACCTATGGATTTTATTTGAAAAAAGAGTATAGTAATAATAAAGTTGCTTTAAGTTACTATGAAAAACTTGCTGATAATAATCGCTTGTCTGCCGATGAAGAAGATGCTTGGTGGAAGAAAAAGTATGGTTCAGATATGGCAAGTGATGTAATTAAGGACAGTAGAAGTGTATTTACTTCATCTGAGGGAACTATTCTGGATTCTGATGTATATGAACAATATTTAAGTGTACTTAAAAATGATGGATGGGAAAAAACAGGATTATCACATCCGTATGCTAATGATGTTGAGATGGGACAGTTATTAAGAGGACTTGCCAACAAGCCAATATATTCTCAGGAAGAACTTTATTTATATATGGTATCTATCCTAAGTAATTGTGAGATTACCAAAATCAATATTAGTGATATACAGGTGCAGGCTGATGAAGTGGCGACTGATTCAGATGAAAACCATGATTATTTAATTTATATCGAAGATATTGATACTATCAAAGCATATAAGGATGATAACAAAATTAAAATTGAAACCAAACATGAAGTGGTTGATAGATATACTGGAGAAGATGAAACTGACCGCATAAAGTTCCCTGTTTCTACAGAATGTAAATTTATCAATTATGGAGTAGAATCATACGGCGAAGATATCAAGGACTTTTGCAATCTCATTGAAGAAACATTGGAGGAATTTGTTGGAGATGAGCAACCTCTTAATGTGCGTGTCGTTGTTGAATCTGGTGAGATTGTCTTATTTGGAATTGGTTATGGAGATGATTTGACAAGCTAAGATGTCTAAAAGACAATGTTCCAAAATAGACCCAATGTATGCTATAATAGTGTTTAATTTTGAGTAAAAAATATTAGGGAGATGTAAGAAATGAAAAGGAAAGTATTGAGATTATTGTTATGTGGTTTACTTGCTTGTAGTATGCTTACAGCTTGCGGTGGTTCTGATAATTCTGCTAAATCTGGGGTAGAGTCTGATGCTGAAGTTTCAAAAGATGATGAGACCAGCAATAAAGTTGAAGATGATTCAAATGTTTCATCTGAAGAAAACAGCACAATTGAACCATCCATCTACACAGAGTTGACTATGGGCGAAAGCAGTTTAGAAGATACACTTTCATATCTTTTTAGTGTTACAGCTGAAATAAATGAAAGTAGTGTTACTGGGCAGTTAAGTACTGCTTATGGTAAATTTATTCTTGGCTATGAGGGAGAAGCTTTCTTTAATTTTGATGAAAATGATGATGGTAGTTACACATTAAGAAATATTTCTGCTATTAAGATTCCATATAGCGATTCAGATGATTTAAAGGAAAAGGGAGATGCTTTAATTTCATATTTTGACAAGTTATATACACGTGGTGTATATGTAAAAGATGAGAATAGATTTCCTGCTTATTTAGTTAAGGATAGTGCTGATTATGCTATTGAAATAGTAATATATCCTCAGCATTCTGATGAAAGAGGTTATTTCATTGCGATTGAAATGGGGACATGTGATACCCTTAGGGGGGCAGATTATGCTAAGTACGATAGTCATGATAAAAATATAGAGAATATGTGCTGGTTTGAGGAGAATGGAGATGCCTATCAGCCAGAGTTTTATAAAACAAATCTGACAGTAGACAATCTGTTTAGTAATATTGACGAGGCTAATATTGATTTATATACATTCCATGTACAAGCTCCTGCTGAGGCTCAAGAAGCAGCACCAGCAGATGGCGAGTAAGTTATGGAACAGGTAATCGAGCTAATCACAATAGAAGCAGAAAGCTGTCTACATGGTGGAGTAATAGAAGGTTTATCAAGGTTTGAGCAGTTAAATCATGATATTAAAGTTATGAATATTTGTGGATTCATTGATGAGGATACTGCTAATCAGCTCTACGAAGTAGTCAAACAATATTGTGATAAATTTATGGATTTGTTAAGGAGTGGAAAAATTAGGTAAGGTGGAATAAGATATGCTATCACTTTTTGGTGAGCTTGTATTGATTTCATTTTTTATATTTATTATAGTTGGTGACTTGTTTCTGGCAGTTAAGTGGTTATTCTGTCAGGGGAAAATGTGATTACGCATTAGTACATGACATTCTTATTTGGCAATGTTAAGATTATTTATATAATATTTCGAGGAGGTTACACTATGAAGAAAAAATTAGTAATGATGTTATTAACTTCATGTGTTTTGGCTTCAACATTTTCTTTAACAGTTTATGCTGATGCAATTGAATTTGAGACTGAAACAATAATATACGATGATATTGATATTCCAGTTGATAATGGTTACTCACAAATTCATGACAGCAAAGAAGAACAGTTACAAAAAGCAGTTTCTGATTTAAGTCAGTTTAAGTCTGATTTGAAGGAGTACAAAAAGAATATAAAATACATTAAAACGGAGCTAAAGAAGTCAAAAAGAGATTACGGTAAGTTAAAGAAGTATTATAAGAGTGCTAAAAAGTCTTTCAAGAATGCAGATGAAAGTCTTACCTCTGTTTTAGATGATTTAAGTACCATGAGTAATGTGTTGGATTTAATTATCGAGTACCAAGACCCAGATATGGGGTACACTCAGACAGATGCAGATTTACAGCAAGCATCATTAGATTTTACTGAAGTTAAGGAATATTTGAAAGATACTAGAAATTATTTAAAGCAGTTTAAGAAATATGATACAGTTACATCTGAGAGATTTAAAGGTGACTTAACTAAAGCTAAGGCTTATGTAGATTTTGCAATTAAAACAAAAGATTCTAAAAAGATAAAAACCAATAAAAAACTTGGAGACCTTTGCTCAGGGTATTCAGATGGATATAAAGAGTATGTTAATTATGGATTTTATAGTGACGATACTATAAGTTCACAAATTAAGGCTTATAATAAGTATCGTAAGTCTAAAAAGTTACCTGCGATGAAAAATAATTCTAAGTTAAATAAAGCAGCAGCAATGTTAGCACTAGAATATGCAGTTGGGTATAATCTTGATAAAGATGGAAATAATGTATATGGTTCTAAAACTCATAAAAGACCAGATGGCTCAGATTACACAACAGCTATTAAAGAGTGTGGTATTAAAAATTTTAAATCCTCATCAGCAGTTTGTATTACTGAAACTGGAGAAGAAAATTTTAATTTTGTCAAGACAGCTTTATCCTTTGATATGTACGATAAAGTGCTGAAAGGGAAACAATATACAGAATATGGTATTGGTTATTACTCAACATCTGATGGTGGTTTGCAAGTTTGGGTACTGATTCCAATTTCAAAGTAAAGCAAGATTATTAAGTTGGCTGATGAGTTTTGCTTGTCAGCCAATTTTTTGTAAAAAACAAAATAGTATTTATTCAGGCAGGAAAAATTGTTTACACCATTATTATTGCAGAGATATTTTTTAGTGATGTTTAACATAATAGAATTACTGTTGCGGTTGCAGAGGCACTTACCTAAATGCGGTAGGTGTCTTATTTTTTTGCTCAGATATATGGATTTTTTCAAGCTGTAAGAAAAAGTATCAAGACAATATTGACACGCTACTCATCGCGAGTAACATACACAATTAACCTTTGAACAATGGGTACAAAATGGAAGGGAGGTCAACTGTTTATGGACTATCGCACTATTGTGGAGAAACACCCAGACAGATATGTTATCGCAGCTGTTGCGGAACGTGGAGAAAACAATTTTGTTTCCAGCTGGGAAGTTCTTTCAGCCGATAGCAAAAGCTTCAATGAGGCAAAAGAAAAATTGAAGTTCTTTGAGTCTGAGGGTGTGAAGGGTTGTTGCATCATTAACACCTATGCAGACGTTTCGGATGAAACTGAAGCAGGAGCTGTGGCTCGTATGTTTAGGCTTATGTATGGCATGGATATGGTCTAACGATTCACGGAGCAGGAATTTTTCAGTTCCTGCTCCACATTTGAGGAGGTGGTATAACGTCAATCAAAACAAAGCGGTTTCAGCAGGAATGTGAAGCACTAATCGAGAAGCTTCGTGAAAACAGTAATGAATTAGTTGATGAAATTGGTGATAAGGTAAGGGATAGTTTTTACGAGACTATGGAACTGAACAGAAAGGAAGCCTTTACACAATTATTCATTCTGATTTATCAGCATGATACAAAAGCTCTGGAGCGTGATTTGCTCAAATGCATAGTCTTACAAACTGAAGATTTTCAGCCATCTCCAAAAGAAAGAGTTAATCTGATGCGGTGGCTGTGGTCATCTGTTCAGTATATATATAAAGACTTTGACTATTCAGAGTTGTTGGACAAAGTTAGAGAATTAAATGAATTACACGATACAATGGCATCCTATGGAGAGGATTTGCCATTCGTATGAGAAGGAGGAAAAATGGTTGTTAAGACAAATCGTGGTATCTATGAGGCCACATCTGTAGATATCATTTGTGAGAAAAGAGTGGCATTCAATGGTCAAGTTGTTCGCTTGGTGCAAAAGGCAAACCATATAGCAGATGCATCTGCATTGAAATTCAATTTGAGTGTGTCGGCACTTGAATTGCCTTATGCGGAAGATTCTATTTTTGTTGGTAATTTAGGTAATGCAGTTCTTCAGGAAACTGTCGATTCTATAGCACAAACGGGGTATACAGACCTTACAAAGTGGGAATTTCAGAAGGAACAGACATATCCCAATAAATGTGTATTCGATGATGGAGCTTCAGCTCCATATATTTGCGGAGGTACTATAGGAATGCTTAATCCATTTATATCAGAGGTACAATCTGATGAATATTATGACGTAGAGGAGGGGGAGGAGTAATGCAGAAAAGTACATTACCTCAGGGAGTAAAAACGCTGATGTCTTGGGCAGATAAGGAGACACTTACATTTGATAATCCAGTCCAGCGAGCTGGAAGTCAGTGGAATTTATTGCAAAAGAGTCTGCTGATTCACTCTATGTTAGCGAACTATCCTGTGCCAGCAGTTTATCTTTTGAAATATAAGGATGATGCAAAAGGCACAATTTACGATTGCCTTGATGCAAAGCAGAGGCTGACATCTGTTTTTGACTTTATTCGTGGCGAATATGAACTTAGCTCTGCGACACCAGAGGTTGAAGTTGATGGCACAGTCTATGATTTGGCAAATATGAAATTCGATGATTTGTCGGATGAGTGTAAGGATGCTATTACTGGTTACAGATTCTCTGTATATTGTCTTGAAGATGCAACCGATGAAGAGGTGGAAGAAGTATTCCGCAGATTGAATAATTCTACGCCATTAAGCCCAATTCAGAAATGCAGGTCTGTTATGGGAACTGACATTGCTCGTTGGACGAAAGAAATATGTCAGTCTGAATTTTTACAGCACAGCGTATCTCTTACATTGGCACAGCTCAGGCGTGAGGCTGATTTGGAAGTTTTGTTACAATCTATGCTCCTACTGGATGCAAGACATGAAGGTTATGATGATTGGAAGGCTATCTCAACAGCAGAGGTTACAAAGTATTGCACTCACATTCGAGGTACTTATAACGATGACAAGAGATTGATGGTTATGGAAATTGTTGACTATCTCTATAAGGCATTCCCAGAGAAGCATAAGTTCCTGAAAAAGTCTAATATCCCGATGGTTATGGTTTTGAGTAAGCTGGCTCTGGAAAATAATATTTCTCCAGAAGATTTCAAGAAATTCGTTGACTATTTCAGTGAAGACCTAAGTGAGGAATATATGGCTGGCATGGGTTCAGGTAATGTTAAGCGTTTTAAAACAGAAATGCGTCTTACTGCAATTGCTAATGCCTTTGCAGATTACTTCAATCTCGATGATGTAAGGGTACTGTTAGTTGATGAGACAATGAGATCCGTAGCAGACAACTCCGAAAATTCAGATGCATTTGACGAGTCTGACGAAAACTCTGAGCTTATTACAGAAACATCAAGCGTTGAAGAACAGGATGAGTCTGGGGTAGATTTTGTTGATGCTGAGCAGGAGTCGGCTGTTGCAAGTTCTGAGGAGGATTCTGATGGAGAAGACGATTAAAGCCTATATGCTTCGAGTAGTGGATGGAGTTCCTTGTAAGGGTTACATAGGCGAAATTGAAAATACTCTCAAAAGCAAACAAAAATATGTACACGGTATTATTCAAGTGGTGTCACTCGATTCTTCCATCGATATTATATGTAATGACGAGGGCAAGTTACAAGGTTTAAGTCCTAATCGTGCATTCATGGATGGAGAGGACATTCTGGATGTGTTTGTTGGAAATATATTAGCTTGTCGGCACGATAACGAAGGCAACTTTACAAGCATTAGGGAAGAAGATATTCCTGTGATTGAAGAGTGCTTAAAGCCTATCGGTGGTATTATGGGAGAGTTTGTATTTCTTAGGACTACAGATGATTTACCAGAGTTTCAAGCAGCAGAGGGGGTAAATAATGGCACAGAAGATTGATAAGAAAGCAGTCTATTCTGCAAGATATCCTCATGGCACTATTGTGGAGCTTACTGCTCCGATAGAAGACCCTTATGGGAGTAGTAAGCCAATAGGTGCAAAGTTTGAAGTGGATTTCGTGGATGATGCACTCCAACTACAAGGGCGATGGTTACCTCCCGAGAGTGGTTCAATAGCAATTCTGATTGAGGAGGATAGTTTCAAGATAGTAAATTGAATATTTGTACGTGTGAAGACCATTCTGATGTCAAAGTCAGGGTGGTCTTTTTTCGATGCAAGAGTAAGTGCAGACTAACTGAAAATGTCCGTTTTTCTACGCTTTTCATATTGCTTCATTTAGGGCTTTTGCAGGCTTTAGCGGTAACTACTGCCACCTTTGCCTTAAAAGCCCCAACACGCCCCTCACGCACGCTCACAGGGGCAAGCTTTTTCGGTTTTGTTGCTGGTCTGCCAGAGCATTGTTACAAAGCGTTCATTTATGTGGGCATTTACGGAAGGAGGCTTGGAAACTATGCAAATTAGGATGCCTGATATGTAAACTAAAAGATTATGACAGTTGTGTCGATATTGGTGATTTTGTTGCTAAAGTTGATGAAATTAGAGCGTAGTTGTGGTAAAATTATTTATGTATGCCATCTGCAAAATAATACCTAAGCATATCTTGGTAGGCAGTACAGGAGACATTTATTGGACAGCACTAGATATATAATAAATGTGTAAGGTAACAAAGGTTTGGAATGGAGGTATTTCATGATGGATGGTAAGAAATATATTGAAAGTATAATGAGCTTTCCAGTATGTAATCATACGCAAGGAGTATCAGAAAATAATATTGGATATGTATCAGGCTTGATTGAAGGAGGTATTCCTTTTGAAGCAGAAGTGTTTCAATATGGCAAGGGCGATGAATTACAGAAAGAGATTTCAGTACTACTTCCAGTTATGTATAAAGAGGAAAGTAGACGTGAACCAATAGAAGACAATCAAGATATTATTGTAGGTTTTGAATATGAAATAAGTATTAGAGATTTGAGTGTACTAACGATTGGAATGGTAGAACAGGGACAGGAACTTGATGCTGATGTTGTTCGTCATTATGTTGAGTTTCTTGAAAGCAATGATATTATTCGATTTACTGGAAGGGTACAAAGTGGTAGCGTGTTCTATTTTACAGATGTTAATGGAAATGATTTTGCACAAGTTCATGTAGGACTCATTACCTGTGGAAGACAAGAAGCCATAACATCACTTCAATTTAGAAGTTTTCCGCTTAAAACTGTCGCTAAACAGGATAGAAGAAACTTTAATATTGTCAGATAAGGAGGAGCTAGATGAGTAAAGCGTATCCAGTCATTACATTGTGTGGTAGTACACGTTTTAGAAAAGAATATGAGTTGAAACAAAAAGAGCTGACTCTTCAAGGGAATATAGTTATATCTGTAGGCTTGTTTGGACATGATGGTGATTCAGAAGTTTGGGAAAACATGGATGAGGGAACTCAGACAAAAACCAAAATGATGCTCGATGATATGCATAAGAAAAAGATTGATATGTCAGATTCAATTTTTGTTATTAATCCACAGGGTTATATTGGGAAGAGCACATGGTCAGAAATATGCTATGCATGGATGTTAGGAAAACATATTGACTTCTTAGAGTATGTCGCAGAAGAGGAGATAAAGAAAACTGTTGCAGAGCATCTGCAAAAAGCTGAAGAACTTGCGTGGAAACAGATTGATTTTATTCGTCATAGTAATGGTTACTATTCACTAGATGATTTCGCTTATTTTACATATAAAAAGAAAGAGATAGTTGACCCTTGGATAAATGTTGAAACTCATTATAACGATGAGCCATGGGTAAATCATGAAGCTCCAGAGCAAAAAGTAGACCCTTTTGCGTATTATGGTAAGCAGAAGGTTGCAACATTTGTTGAAAAGATTCTAATGCTACATGACCAGCAATAAGACATTGTATTAATGATTAAGTTGAAAGGAGTTGTGCAAATGGGAAAGAGAGACCTTTCAGAAGAAGATATAAAGGCTAGATATATTACTCCTGCTGTTGAGCAGGCTGGCTGGGATAAGAAGCAGATTCGCTATGAGTATGCTTTTACTGCTGGACGAATTATCCTTAGAGGTAATGTAACTGCCAGAGGAAAACAGAAAAGAGCTGATTATCTTTTGTTCTATAAGCCTAATTTCCCTTTAGCCATTATAGAAGCAAAAGATAATAATCATCCAGTTGGGGCAGGACTCCAGCAGGCTATTGAATATGCAGAAGCCTTGGATGTTAAATATGTATATGCATCAAATGGTGATGGATTTGTGGAACAAGACTTGATTACTGGCGATATAAGGAACTTATCCTTAGATGAATTTCCTTCTCCAGACAAATTGTATCATAGATACTTGTCTGAAAGTAACAAATCAGATGTAGAAGAAAAGGTAATGCTTGAGCCATATTATTATGTACCAGGATACAAACAACCAAGATACTATCAAAGAATTGCAGTTAATCGTACAGTTGATGCAGTTGCAGGTGGGCAGGACAGAGTTCTTTTGGTATGTGCAACAGGTACTGGTAAGACCTTTATGGCATTTCAAATAATATACAGATTATGGAAGGCAGGCATCAAGAAAAAGATATTGTTCCTTGCTGATAGGAATGTTCTTGTTGACCAGACAATTTCTGGTGATTTCAAACCATTTGGTGGCAAGATGACTAAGGTGGAAAATAAGAAGCTGGATAGCTCTTATGAAATCTATCTTGCTCTTTATCAGCAGTTGGCTGGTGATGATGGAGTAGAACCTTTTAAACAGTTCAAGCCAGAGTTTTTTGACCTAATATTGGTGGATGAGTGCCATCGAGGTTCTGCTAAGGAAGATTCGGCATGGCGTAAGATACTTGAGTATTTCTCAGGAGCCACACAGATAGGGATGACTGCGACACCTGTTGAGACAAAAGAGGCATCGAGTCAGACTTATTTTGGCGAGCCTATTTATGAATACTCACTTAAGCAGGGCATTAATGATGGATTCCTTGCTCCATATAAGGTCATTCGTATTGGACTTGATAAGGACTTAGTTGGCTATCGTCCAGAAGCAGGAAAACTGGATGATAATGGTTATGAAATTGAGGACAGAGAGTACAATGTCAAAGATTTTGACAGGACTCTTGTATTAGATGAAAGAACCAAAGTTATTGCAAAAAAAGTAACAGAGTTTCTAAAGAAAACTGATAGATTTAGTAAGACCATTGTTTTTTGCGTAGATGTTGAACATGCGGAGCGTATGCGTCAGGCTCTGATAAATGAGAATAAAGACCTTTGGAATGAGAACCATAAGTACATAATGCGTATAACTGGAGATAATGCCGAAGGTAAAGCACAACTGGATAATTTTATCGATGAGGACAGCAAGTATCCTGTTATTGCCGTTACAAGTAAGCTGATGACAACAGGCGTTGATGCTAAGATGTGTAAGCTCATTGTCTTGGATAACAACATTAATTCAATGACGGAGTTTAAGCAGATTATTGGTAGAGGCACAAGACTACTTGAAGATTATGGTAAGACATATTTTACGATTATGGATTTTCGTAATGCTTCAAGGCTATTTGCCGACAAAGATTTTGATGGTAATCCGGAGGTGGTAATTGATATTGGTGGTGATGACCCCATAGAACCAACAGGTAACCCAGAGGATACAGATAATCCTGTAAATGGAGATGGCTCAGGTAATGGTTCTGAAAATACTAGTAATTCTGGTGGTTCAGACGATGGATGGGGTAATGGAGACGATGACGATAAGCCTAAGAAGTACTATGTCAAAGATGTCAAGGTTGAGGTCTTGTCAGAGCGAGTTCAGTATGTTGACAAAGATGGAAAACTTATCACAGAAAGTCTGATTGACTATACCCGTAAAAATATTTTAGGACAGTATGCAAGACTGGATGCTTTCCTTAAAAAGTGGAATGAGGCTCAAAAGAAGCAGGCTATTGTAGATGAACTTCGTGAAGAGGGAGTATTGCTTGACGCTGTTAGAGAAGAAACAGGACAGACAGATATTGATGACTTTGATTTGATTTTACATCTGGCGTATGACAAGGCTCCGCTTACAAGGATAGAGCGTATCAATAATGTAAAGAAGCGTGGATACTTGTATAAGTATTCGGAGCTTGCTCAGAAGGTGCTTGGTACACTTATGGATAAGTATGCAAGTGATGGTTTGAAAGAGATTGAGGAGACCAAAATTCTTCAGCTTACGGAGTTCCAGCAGTTTGGCAGTCCTATGAAGATTGTGAAAGAGTTTGGAGGTAAGGCAGCATACGAAAAGGCTGTCAAGGAACTGGAAGATGAAATCTTCTCAGCATAGAGAGGTACAATATGGTAGATAGTTCATTTAGACATTCTGCTGGTTTTGGCAAACGTATGGAGTACAAAATTGTTGGTGACATGCTTATGGAAGGCTTAGATTGTTATATGCCATTAGTAGATGACCATGGAGTTGATTGTGTTATTAAGCGAGAAGATGGAGTGTTCATCGAAGTACAGATTAAGGCTAGGTCAAAGGAAGTGACTGATGGCGATGCAGCATTATTCGCTGGAATAACTCATGAGTTGACCCCTAATTTTTATTTTGTGTTCTATTCAGAAAGACTTGGCAAGACATGGATTCTTTCTTCAGAAGAATTTTTGCAGGAATGTGTTACGAATAAAAGTGGTAAGAATGTCGGGAAACATAGTATTTGGTTTAATGGTAATAAAAAGAACAAGGATACGGGTATTAAGGAAGAGTACGCATATCCCAAGTTTGATAAGTATTTAGCAGTTGATTACTCCAGATTTCATACATCGGGTAATAATTAAGCTACGAAGTGTTTATTGAAGTGCATACTAATAATCACATTTTAGAAAAACAATGTAAGGTGGTTTGAGATTAATGGCTATAACAAATTTTGTTAAAAGAATTCAAGATGTAATGCGAAATGATGCAGGCGTAAATGGTGATGCTCAGCGTATTGAGCAGATAGTATGGACTTTATTCCTTAAGATTTACGATGCCAAAGAAGAGGAGTGGGAGCTTATCAATGACGATTATGTTTCTATCATTCCAGATAATTGCAAGTGGAGGAACTGGGCAGTAGATAATAAAGATGGACAGGCTCTTACTGGTGATGCACTTCTTGCATTTGTTAATAATGAATTGTTTCCGACGCTCAAAAATCTTGAAGTGTCAGAGGACACACCGATGAATCAGGTGATGGTGCGTTATGCTTTTGAGGATGCCAACAACTATATGAAAGATGGCGTGTTACTTCGTCAGGTGATAAATATTATTGATGAAATTGATTTTACAGAGTATGAAGAGCGTCATGCATTTGGTTCAATCTATGAGTCTTTCCTAAAAGATTTGCAGAGTGCTGGTAATGCAGGAGAGTTCTACACACCAAGAGCAGTAACTGATTTTATGGTAAAGGTCACAAAACCTAAACTGGGAGAGCGTATTGCAGATTTTGCATGCGGTACTGGAGGATTCTTAGTTTCTGCACTAAATGCTTTAAGCGAACAGGCAGGCGAGTCGAATGAAAATCGTGAGATATATAATAACAGCGTATACGGGGTAGAGAAGAAGGCATTACCTCATATTCTCTGCGTTACGAATATGCTTTTGCATGATATTGACAATCCTACAATTATTCATGGAAACACCCTTGAGACTGATTACAAAGAGTATAGAAAGATGGAAAAGTTTGATTTGGTGCTTATGAACCCTCCTTATGGTGGTAATGAAAAGGATTCAGTTAAATCAAATTTTCCAGCAGAGCTTAGAAGCTCAGAAACAGCAGATTTATTCATCGACATTATTATGTTCAGACTAAACAAGGACGGCAGATGTGCAATCATTCTCCCTGATGGATTCTTGTTTGGTACTGACAATGCAAAAGTAAATATCAAAAAGAAGCTGTTAGAAGAGTTTAATCTTCATACAGTTGTTAGAATGCCACATAGTGTATTCGCTCCTTATACTTCGATTACAACCAATATCCTGTTCTTCGATAATACACATCCAACAGAGGAGACATGGTTTTATCGCTTGGATATGCCAGAAGGGTATAAAAACTTCTCTAAAACAAAGCCAATGAGGCTTGAACATTTTCAGCCAGCTTTAGACTGGTGGGATAATCGTACAGAGATTGAAGAAGATGGTTTTCCAAAGGCTAAGAAGTACACCGTTGAAGAGATAGTTGCTAATGGTTACAATATTGACCTTTGTGGTTATCCTCATGAAGAGGAAGAAATTCTTGACCCTATGGACTTAATCAATCAGTATCAGGAGAAGAGAGCATCTCTTAATGCTGAGATTGACCATGTGTTAGAGAAGATTACTTCGCTGTTAGGAGGTAATTAATTTGAACGCACAGGATTTAAAGAATAGTATTTTACAGTTGGCAGTTCAGGGTAAGCTGGTGGAGCAGAGACCTGAAGAGGGAACTGCCAAGGAACTGCTTGAACAGATTAAGGCAGAAAAGGAAAAGCTGATTAAGGAAAAGAAGATTAAGAAGGAAAAGCCTTTGCCTGAGATTACGGAGGATGAGATTCCTTTTGAAATACCAGAGTCTTGGGAATGGGTTAGACTTATAGACCTATGTTGCTTGATTTCAGATGGTACACATAAAACTCCAACATACGTAGAGCAAGGTGTTCCATTTGTTTCTGTAAAAGATATCTCAAGCGGATATTTGGATTTTTCAAATGTTAAATATATTACGCAAGAAGAGCATGAAAAATTAATATCACGTTGTAAACCTGAGATACATGATATTTTGTTATGCAGAATAGGCACATTAGGTAAGGCGATAAAAATAGATACTGATAGAGAATTTAGTATATTTGTAAGCTTAGGTATATTAAAGTTATTAAATTCAGATTTAGCTGATTATATTGTAACTGTAATTAATTCGGGGTATGGATATCGCTGGATAGACGCTAATAAGGTGGGTGGTGGTACTCATACAAATAAAATAAATTTGGATTCGTTGAGAGGGATGCCTATTCCAGTTCCACCGCTTACAGAGCAAAAGCGTATCGTAGACAAGACAGAAGAAATTCTTCCATATATTGAGCAATATGACAAGGCTTATACAAAATTGGAAATCTTTAATAAGAAATTCCCGGAGGATATGAAGAAGAGTATCCTGCAGCTTGCTATGCAGGGTAAGTTGGTGGAACAGCGACCAGAAGAAGGTACTGCAGATGAACTTTACAAGCAGATAGTTGCTGAAAAGTCTCAGCTTATTAAAGATGGTAAGATTAAGAAGGAAAAGCATTTGCCAGAAATTACGGAGGATGAAATACCTTTTGAAATACCTAGTAGTTGGAAATGGGTTAGATTAGGACAGATTATTAGTATTGAGTCTGGTAAAGGCTTGACTTCAAGCACAATGAAGGAAGGAAGAGTACCAGTCTTTGGTGGTAATGGAATCACAGGATACCATAATGAAGCATTAGTTCATAAAGCTACTGTCGTAATAGGAAGAGTTGGTTTTTATTGTGGAAGTGTGCATTTAACTCCAAAAGAAGCATGGGTGACAGATAATGCTTTTATTACAACTTTTCCAGAAAATAGTATCGATAGGGAGTACCTGATTTATATGTTAAGACATATGAATTTAGGGAAAAGCCATAATGCAACTGCTCAACCAGTAGTGTCAGGGAAAAAAATATATCCTTTATTATTTCCGCTCCCACCACTTGCCGAACAGAAGCGTATCGTATCCAAGATTGAAGAGCTATTACCATATTGCGACCAGCTTGTAAAGTAGTTGTATATTATGTACTGAATGAAAATGAGGATATAGTGGCTTATGACTGATGAAGAAATGAAACGCTCATACGAGCACTATAAGCAATGGCAGATAAATAAGGTCAGATATCGCAATGAGAGTATTGCGTATGCTCTCATGTTTGGTGCTGGAGTATTATTTGTTATTAAGAATTGGCAAGGTGTTTTCTTTGGCTTAGGATTTGCACTTATTATCGGAGCAATATGCTTGCTGGTAAGAGTTTTATGTAAGTGGAACAAAAAACAGCAGGCTCTTTCAGACCTAAAGGCAATGGCTGAAGAGATGGGAGCAACTGATATCCAAGTTGATAGCGAAAAAGGGGCAATTTCGTTTAGTGTCGCATCTGAAAGTATAGATGATAGCAAAATTAATGATTTGGGTAAAAAGCTATCAGATAAAGGCTTGAAAATGAAAGTTACAAGAACGAAAGACCCTGATGAGGAGAACTTGAAAATGTCTAAAGGTAAGTCAACTGAAAAAGGATATATAAACAAAAACAACCAGAGAAATAATGGGTTGACTCCGCATGAAGGCACTGATAATAATCAGTATTTTTATGAGATGGAGTGTCTAAATTGTGGTCATGAATATTTCGCAAATGGCTCAGATATCTGGCAAAGAAAGTGCCCTAATTGTCAAGGAGGAAGACCATAAACATTTTAGTCTTGGTAACAAAGGTGAGAGAGGTGTAGAATATGACTGATGAAGAATGGAAATCCATTAATGAAATATACAAAAAAGAATTTCCAGACGAAATGCCCTTTGATAAGGTGTCAGCTAAACTTGATACCATGAATAACCATCCCTATATTCAGGAATTGCGTAGTACATTCTGTAATGCATTAGTTTTTGTGTTGACAGAAGGATTTGTTAAATATGATGATAACACATTGGTTGCGTATGATGGCTCTTTACTCAGGCTGGTTTATGAAAATATTGAGAAGCTGAACAAAGAGTATTTCTTTTATTGGGCATTCTATTATTATTTGAAGAAACAGTATAAAGAGTGTAAAGAAAATATTCATAAAATGTGTAAAAGCCTGAAAGATTACGGGGCTTTGGATGAAGATGCGGTGTTGGATTTATTTCTTGTGCCTTACAAAAATGCTCCCGATGAAATATGGGAATATATCACAGAAGAAGTAAAGACTATGGATACTGTGGCTGGTGTACCAGAGTTTTGTGATTTGATTTCTTTGTATTACAGAAGCACTAATAATGACGAAGTAGTAGATGCCTTGACTTCTTTCATACAGAAGTATCCAGAATATAAGTCACCAAATGAAATGTTGGGATATACCTACTACAATATGTCTATGTGGAATAATGCTATAGCCTGCTTTGAAAAGGTCAAAGAAGAATATTATTTTTTCATGGCAGATATATACTGGATGCTTGCGTGGGCAAGTGGTAAAGTAAAGAACCTGACCGATGAGGAAGAGTATTACAGGAAAAGTTATGAACTGGCATCAGATATTCCTTTTACTCTAAATAATCTTGGCTATTCCTTATATAAGCAGAAAAAGTATAAGGAGGCTCTTGAAATTTTTGAAAAGTGTTTGCAGGAAAAAGTTGATTTGTCCTGTGCAGGCAATAATTATGTAAGGGTACTGATTGCTCTTGGACGAAATGCTGATGCGAAGAAGTTTGTAAAATCAGGTGGGGTAAAAGTTGCAAAGGCTCTCAGAGACAGAGTTGCAAATCTAGATAATCACAATGCTCGCATACGAAAGCAAGTAGTTGGAGAAACGCAGGATGTTGAGGAGGCAGAGAGTACAGAAAAATTTAACATAGACATTGGAGTAAAACGTCAACAGTTTTCGAATGAAAAATTGTTAGAGGATGAATTAACTGCAAGAATTGAAAGTGGCATGCCAGTTTTTGGAATGCACTTAAAGATATATAAGCGAAAAGGGGAATATGGTCGTCAATATATTATTCCTATTGGTCGGCTTGATTTATTGTGTGAAGATTCTCGAGGCAACCTTTATGTTGTGGAACTGAAAAAAGATAGTGGTTACGATGATGCATACAAACAAACTGCAGAGTACCTTGATTGGTTTGAGAAGGATAAAAGATTCAAGGGGAAAAAAGTATATGGTATTATCTGCTTAAATAGTCCGACACAGCAACTTATTGATAAAGTACATGCGGATAAACGTATGAGATTGTTTGAATACCAGATATCTTATACAGAGCTATAATGATGGAGGGATTATGAGAGATTGCAGTTCTCAATTAAAATATGCTAATGAAATATGGGACAAAATATTTTCTGGTAAAGTTTATGCCTTTTCTTCTATAGTTCCATCTGACCTGCCAGAGAAGGCTGGTGTCTATGTAATATGGCTGAAGGATACAGAAGAAGTGCTGTATGTTGGAAGAACAAAGAATATCAGGCAGAGATTGTACACTAATCATTTGATGGGTAATAAATCTTCAGCCAGATTGAAGAAATATTTGGTAGATGATACAAATCTTCCAGCTATTGTTGAATACTCTGATGCGAAGCAGTACATAAAAGACAATTGCTGTTTTCAATTTATTCTTGTTGAAGATAATAATGAAAGAGGTCATATCGAAGGTTTGTTGGGATTCCTGACAGAGGCTCGATATATTGAAATGGAACACTAGGTCTACAAATGAATATTTTTTTAGAGTCACAATTTTTAGATGTAAAATGATTCGAAGTAAAGCGTAAGGGTATTGACTAATATAGTTGATATCCTTTTATTTTTGTGTTTTAACCTATGCTAATCACTTCGAAGTTTTGTCGGCAATAATTTAAGAAAAACTAATGGTGTTCTGGTCTATTCTGATTACTTCCAACAGATAGCTGGCTTGTTGATTGCTCCTGCTAATGTGTTTTGAGCCTGCTTGCGTTATTAGTTGGAAATGCCAGTGTGATACTGATTATTCTAAATCTACAGAGTATCTCAAATGTTTACATTTCAGATTAAACTTTATATGAATAGCAAACGCTTTTTTTCATGGGGCATATAGAAATGGCTACTATTGGTCAGAAAACTGTGCCTTTTGAAAATTTGGAAAAGCCTATAAGTGATTATTTTGGAGGTACAGGTACTATGGCTAATTTTTTTAAGATGTTATCAAAATGTAAGCAGGACATTATTGAACAGATGGGAACAGATTATTCAGATGAAACTGTTCTATCACTCACGGATTTTATAAGTTGTGTTCAATCGGGAGTTCTTTGCGGTAGGTCAGATTCTTTTTGCTTTATATGTAAGCATTATGAACTGAATGGTTCTGCATTGGCAGAATTGTGGAGAAGAGAGCGTGGTGTAGAGAAATCCCCTTGCACCTTTAGGTGCCAAATCCATAACCTCAGTAATAAGCTGTTCAAAATGTTTGGTAGCGATGTGTTTGATACATTTTACAGTCAGGATTCTGAACGATTGCATCAATTACGGGTAAAGGTACAGGCTCTGTCTTTGAAGGATGTCAGATTTGAAGATGTTTTCTTTTTTGAGATGTCAAATGCCTACATAGGTTATGGGAAAATTCCAAGCTCTGATTACAGAGTAGAAGATTGCTTGGATGAATTGAAACTGCTTCGGCAATTAAAGAAGGAGAGATTCAAACAGGCACTTGCTGGTAAAGACATTGATAAACTTCTCTATATAAGAAGTGCTATGAGCAGACCATTGGTAGATGCCGATACTATGGAAGTAAATCCAGAGAAGTATACAATTCTCGTAGCTCTGGGGGTAATTAGTTGATGCTCCTGCTCTTTAGATGCGGAGTGGTGTAGTGGCTTGCAACTTAATATTATTGTGGAATTGTATTCATTATATAGAAGGAACTGGTGCTGTTGTGCCAGTTCTTTTTATATTCAGACGATAGGTAAAAAATATTTCTATCATAATCCCAATTTGTAAGCCTTTCTCAAAAAGATGTAGGCAAGTCATCCTTAGAAGAAGGCATTATAATTTTCTTATAATCTTTAAATTACAAATTAAATATGTGTTGATTCAAGGAGATGATGATATTGAGTGTTCAGACGATGGGTAAATGAATATTTTATAAACCAACTGAATTGTAAGGGGTTTATAAGATGACATAAGCAAGAAGACGAGGGGAAGGAGTAATATAATAAACTCGTAAAATGATAGTGCACATCATGTAATATAAAAAATGAATTTTAAAGGAGAAAACAATATGAGTACAGATAAGAAATTTTTATACCATTACACATCAAGAATGCAGGCAGAACAGATTATTAAGTCAGGTTATCTTAAGCTGACCCCGAGCAATCTTATTAAGCCGATTGACGCAAGAATAGTTAAGCATGAGGATGGAACATTTGGCGTAGTAAGTGAAATATCAGACCCAGTTAAACCAGTTGTCTGGCTGACTGATTCAGAAGATGCATCTAGGATGGGATTAGAATGTCCAAATAATCCAGATTTCAAGAAACAAGTCAAGATTGTAGTTCCTATGAAAGATGCATATAAATGGTGGGTAACTTGGGCTGAAAGAAATCATATGAATAAGAAATGGTTTAAGGCTTATTCAGCAGGAGTTAACTACGGAAGTTGGTTTGTTTCTGAAGAAATAATCTTGTTAGCCGATGTTGCAAGGATTGAAGATGTAAAAACTGGGGAAGTACTATACATTGCGTAAAATGATTATGTAAGGCTGGCACAATCACCAGCCTTTCAATATATATATAGAAGAAACACTTCAAATCATACATAACAACCAAAGAAATTGCGACAAAATTGGCAGTATTAGCGACTGGAACATATCCGTAACTAGAGTTATAAAACAGTACAACCGTTCGTAAATGTGTCAAAAAGTTCATTTCGCTTTATTTGGCTCATTTAGGGCAATTAGTGGGTTCATGGCAGATAGCTCGACTGATGGAAAAATAAGGGCACTGTGCTTGAATTACAGCGTAACGATTTTCTGCCTGCATAATCCGTTCTAACCTGCCATCCGAACCTGCTGTAACTGGAGTTCGAGAAATGTGTAAATTTACGGAATGTTATCGGTGCTTTTGGTTTCTGCAAAAGTCGGGGTACAAATGCGTTCGTAAACCTACTTTACGAACAGATTCCATCCAAGAGCTCGTTTGGGACTTTTACGAACGGTGTAACTCGATAAAAAGCGTAAGGAGTGTTGATTCTATGGAAAAAATCTATGCGTATGCAAGAGTCAGTAGTAGTGGTCAGAATCTCGACCGACAGATTGAAGCTCTTTTGGACTATGGAATAGAGGAGCGAAACATAATAGTTGATAAATCCAGTGGGCGTGATTTTGAACGTACTGGATATCAATTATTAAAACAGAGCTTGTTGCGAAGTGGAGATACTTTGGTAGTGAAGGAACTAGACAGATTAGGGCGTAATAAGCAGATGATTAAGGAAGAACTGGAATGGTTCAAAGCCAATAAGATAAGGATTCGCATATTGAATATTCCTACTACATTGGTTGACTGTAAAGACCAATCATGGGTAATGGATATGATATCAAATATACTTATTGAGGTAATGGCTTCGATTGCAGAGGAAGAACGATTGAAAATTCATCAGCGTCAGAAAGAAGGCATTGAGGTGGCTAAGCAAAAAGGTGTCAAATTTGGTCGCCCAGTTGCAAAGAAACCAGCAAATTATGAGTCAGTTATGCAAAGAGTAGCATCGGGAGAGATTACCGCTGTGGCAGCGATGAAGGAGCTGGGGGTTAAGAAGACTACATATTATAAGTTGAAGAAAATATATTCAATAGAAGGATAGGTGCGAATTATGGAATATGGTGTGAAATTAGTTTTTCATCTTCCAGAGTATTGCATTCATGGAGCAGAAGTTTGGAAGTGTGATAATTACAATTTTCGACAGGAATTAATAGAACTGCTTGGCAAAGCAGGAGCTGATTATTTTTTCTCAATACCTGCGAAGGCATTCATTCGTGGTAACGAGTTCTCATGTGAGCACCTTGTTATCTATAGTATGGAAGATTCTTTTGATTCGTATATCAATATTTTTCATCAGATGGTTTGCAAATATCACAGCAGTCTTGAGCAGGAGTGCTATTTCTATGAGCAGGATGATATGCTCATATCCTTGAAAGTGGGTGACAAAGCATGAAAGTGAGTGATTTGATTCGTGAGTTCTGTGAAATTCATTCAGATAAATATTCTGTATATGAAAATTACTCTGGTCGTTTCATGTTTGGAGCAAAATGCATGGGTATCATAGTAAGACAGGGGAATTCGTTTATGGCTATGATTGCGGAACTTACAAGTTATCTTGATGAATACGCAGATGAAATTGATGGTACGCCATTTGAAAATGTATCATACGATAACCTTGGACTCGATATGATTGTTTACTTTCCATTTATCTCAGACGACGAGTAAAAATTCTTTTTGTTGGAACAAGTATTTATAAGGGGTATGCAGTTTGTCCTAAGCGAGAAATAGGGCTGATTTTGGCTCATACTATACGTGTAAGCTTACAAAATATCTTTTATGAAGGAGATTTTGATATATGGCAACACGTACAAATGAAGTTGTAGATAGCTGTGTAAACAAAAGAGTTTATACACCTCAGGAAATAATGATAATGCTTGGTCTGAGCAAGGCGACAACATATGATTTCTTAAACAAGGTTTATGAGACAAAGTCGCCATTTAAGGTAATCAAGATAAATTCTGTTATTAGAGTTCCAAAGGAGGGATTTGACGAATGGCTGAAGATATCAAGTTAAGTGATTGCCCTGTAAAGGGGCAAATCGATAGAAATGCTACTTATAATGGTAAAAGCTGGCAGATTCGTATTAAGTGTTTTGATGAAAACGGAGAAGTTGATTATAAACTAAAGAAGGGCTTTTTGACCGCTGATGAAGCAAATGATGCGAAAGAAACGTATGATAAAGAATTTGCAAGTGAGGCTAGAAAACATGGCTTTGCAACCTGCTATGCAGAAGAGATGTCTGTTAAGTCATATTTAGAGTATTATCTTGAAGAAATTTTATCTTCTTATTGTGCTCCTACTACTATGATGGTATACAGATACACATTGTATAAGCATATTCTCCCAAATTGGAAGTCAGACCCAATGCTGGCGGAGGTTACAGAAAATGAATTAAATCAGTTGTTGGATGTGATTAGTGGAACATCTAAGACGGCTGCTAATAAAGCGAGAGAATATATGTATCTGGCACTTAGGTACGCTTATTATGATGAAAAGAGAATACATACATTACCTAAGTTAAAGAAATGCCCTAGAGAAAATAAACCGTTGAACATACTCGACAAAAAGGAGATACGACAGTTACTTGCAGTAGCAAAGGATACAGAATGGTATCTTGAATACCTGTTAGCTCTCTTTTTAGGTCTGAGAAAAGGAGAGATAAGAGGGCTGAAGTTTTCTGATTTTGATGTGGATGCTCATACCGTCAATATTCAAAGGCAGTTAAACCACCATAGAAAGTTCATTGATGGTACTTGTGAAAAGGTAGATTCAGTTCAGATTCTTACTGACCCAAAGACTTTACACTCTAATCGAGTGCTTCATGTTCCTGATTATGTTTGGCAGGAAGTATTAAAAAGAAAAGCAGTTGTAGAGGCTAATAAGGAAAAGTATGGAGATGCATATATTGATAATGATTATGTTTCTTGCACTGAAGTTGGCAATCCCAGAGGTGAGACATCTATTAATACAGCATTAACCAGACTATGTGTAAATAATGGTATAAAACATATATCTGTTCATGGCTTAAGACATTGTTATGCTTCAATCCTGCTAGAGCAGGGATATGAGTTGCCGATAATTAGCGGTGCTTTAGGACATGTTTCCATTAATACAACATACGAAATGTATGCGGATATAATCGATGGAAATAAAGAGATTTTGACGTACTTAAATGAGTTGTATGCTATGGATGAGGAGGATTCGTTATGCAGTTAGGTTTGGAAAACTATACTTCATTTAAAGTGAAAAATGTTAAGAGGATTAAAGGTAATTATGGATTTCTTGTTGTATTAAAATATGATGATGAAACTGAGAAGACCCAGCAACACGCTGGGTTTTCTAATAAGGAAGATGCAGAGAAGGCTAGGGAAATCATCATAGGTAAACTACATGAGAGAAAATATCTGGTATATGGCTCAATACTGTTCAAAGATTATGTTAGACATTGGTTGGATGACGATATCAAAATGCGTGTTGGGAGTTACAATACTTATTATAGCTATAATTCTGTTGTGAATAATCATATCGTTTCAGTTCTTGGAAACAAAATGATGAAGATGATTAATTCCGCAGATATTGTGCGGTTATATAAAAAGGTTGGTGACTATTCTCCTAGCGTGGCTGAACAGGTAAAGACTATTATGAAAACCTGTCTTGATTTAGCGGTTAGTGAAAAAGCTGTAGAAACCAATATGGCGTTGGGAGTAAGAATGCCAAAAAAAGCAAAGACAAATAACTATCATTCAAGAACGATTGAAGTAGAAAAGACACTTACAAAAGAGCAGGTCTTTAAACTGATTGAAGGCAGTAAGAACAGTAAAATCTATTTAATGTTGTTATTCAATGTTGTTATGGGTCTGCGATGCTCTGAGATAATAGGAATTAAATATTCAGATATAGATTTTATTAATCAGAAGCTCACAATTCGCAGACAGCTTGGTAGGGATATTAAAAAGGATGATAGTGAGCTGGACGCTAAAACACTTACAAAGCAGGAAGTCAGAACAAAGACTCCTTCGAGTGTCAGAACTATTGATATTCCTGATATTGTATATGAAGCAATTCTTAAACAAAGAAAGTACTATCAGGCTTGTAAGAGTAGGAGAAAAACTGTATTCCAAGATTTGGGGTACGTTTGTTGCAGTTCTTATGGCAGACCAAGAAGCAAAAATTATCATTATGAGCATTTCAAGCAACTGCTTAAAGAACTGGATTTACCTGATGTGAGATGGCATGATTTAAGAGGAACATGTGCGACACTTCTTCTTATGCAGGGGATAAGCCCAAAAGCAATTGCAAAGAACTTAGGACATTCGACAGAGATTGTTACAGTTGACAATTATATAGATAAATCGAAGCTGTCAGTAATTAAGTTGGATAAACTGGATTCTTTTATTGATTCTGTTGTACCAAAGACTAATTGCGAAGAGGAGGATAAAGATTTTAGCAAGGTTATCATTGATGTGAGTGAATTTTTTTAGGAGTAATATTAAAAAGAAAAGGAACAAATGTTCGTTTCTGGATAGACAAAATCAAAGTTTTGTAGTATAATCTCAGTGTATGTGCGTACTATAAAGATGCTTGATTTTGTCTATTTTTTTGTCATTGACTACTGATAATTATATAGGAAAATACAAATATTGTCTATATAGTTCATATAGTCCATATAGTCCGTATAGTTTGGGCATCTGAATTTGGTGACCCAATTGTGATTCTCAGTTGATTTCCGAATTTGCTGAGTATGCATGAGTAACAATGAGTTGGCTTATAGAAGTCAATTTTACTATAGAAAATAGAAAGAAGATGATGTTATGGAGTTTAAACTTCATGCTCCCTATCAGCCTACTGGAGACCAGCCACAGGCAATTGAGGA
>JBGVMW010000254.1:0-58264 GCA_045125095.1 Lachnospiraceae bacterium | reverse complement strand
ATAAAGGTTTACATTCCTTAAATAATCTTCAAAAGAATTTTCAAGGTCTGGTTCACTGTTTAGTTTTCAAGTTTCATTTCGCTGTCAACCAGCAACTTTTATATCTTATCACAAGATTTTTGCTTTGTCAACAACTTTTTTCATTTTTTTTATTTTCTCTTTTGTAAGTTTGCCGCCGTTCCCGACGGCTATGTTAGAATAACACACCTTTTTGTGTCTGTCAACTGATTTTTTAAAATTTTTTAAACTTTTTTGACAATTGCTACAATTACATATTTTTACTTTTTGTATTTTATGTGCTAGAATTGTATTTAAGAATAGGGATTAGCACGAACATATATTTCACACAGCTATTTGTCCCATTGCACTCAGAAAAACAGTTTACAGATTTTAATGCCGATAAAACAGCGGACTGGAGATTAAAATGAAAAAAAGAATTTTAACTTATATTAATACTATAGATACCATTCTGGAAACAAATACACCAGATACCAATTATCATGAACTTGCAAAGGAGCACCTTGTCCAGCTCCAATTTTTTATGCATGAACGTCTGGTACATCTTCTTGTGACACTTACCTTTGCCCTACTGACAATGGGGGCTTTCTTTCTTATGTATCTACAGTTTGAACCAATATTACTACTGTTGTTAGTTGCTTTTCTCATCTTATTGATTCCATATGTCTTACATTATTTTTTGTTGGAAAACGGTGTGCAGAAAATGTACCGTCAATACGATGAAATCTACAAAAGATGCAATACTGCAAAGAAATAATTAGATTGTATATAAGAAAGAGTTCTGCCTGCAGAACTCTCGCGCCGAGCGCGGTCGCTTGCGACATACTACATTTCGCGCGAGTGCGCATCCTATTTTTTATATACTAGGAAATCTCATGTGTTACATTCTACAGTAAACCATTGTTATTTCCTAGTATATAAAAAATGCAAGATATAAAATCTTGCATTTTTTCCGAATCATTATAAGAATTATGAAACCTTATCGTCTTCGCCGTTACCTGGTCTGTACCATAAACCGTTGATGCTTACCCATGTATCATCAAAGTTTTCAGATGGATTCTGACCATTAGCTGTTTCAGTAATTACTAATTCTTCTACTTCTGGAGTTGCCCATGTTTTCTTCATTATTATCTCTTCCTCTCAATTATTATATGTTTTTGCTTATCAACAAATTTTATTATAAACATAACTTCAACATTTACAATCTTTCTTTCACATTTGTAAGAAATAAATTTATTTCCTTCTTCTCTTCAGCCCATTTAAAAATACATATCCCCCTGGTGTATAAGTAGCCACTTCCATATGTAATTTATCCCTTAAGCCAATATCCGGCTTATCCCATATGGCAATTCTGGCTTCCTTCTTCATTCGTCTCAACTCCTTTGCAAGCAGTTTCTTACATTTCGCTTTTTCATTATTCTCTGCCGCTTTGCAATACAATCCAAGCAAAATACAATAATACTTAAAGTAATTTTTTCTTTTGCTCTTATCACATAACCGTTCCTCAAGTATCCGATTCTGTGTCTGGCTTGCATAGATAAATGCAGTTATATCTTCTTCATTCATAGATTCATGGGATAAACTGGTAGTACGCATACTATAATTATAGTAAGCACGGTTTGTCAAAACACCTTTTTTTATTTTTGCAAAAATCTGAACACTTACCATATAGTCTTCATATTTTTTTAGCGGAGGAAACTGCATGCCCTCAAATACTTCACGCCGGTATAATCGATTCCATAAAGTAGGCGTGATAAAGCAGTTTTCATGTCCGGTAATGTAGGTGTCTAACATTTCCGCTCCATAATATACACGCACCCTGTTGTCCGAGTAATCGGCTATCTCCTCTCCCATAACCCTGCGATAATTACAACATGCAACATCCGCGTCATGTTCCCACATCAATGTGTATAACGATTCATACATAGTTGCATCCAACCAATCGTCACTATCCACAAACGCAATCAATTCCCCTATGGCATATTCCAGTCCAACATTTCTTGCAGATGATACACCAGCATTTTCCTTGTGAATGACACGAATTCGGTTATCTTTTTGCGCCAGTTCATCACACAGTTCTCCACTTCCATCCGTGGAGCCATCATCTATCAACAAAATATCAAGATTTTTGTAGGTTTGTCCACATACAGACTCCACACACCGTTCGAGATACTCCTTCACATTATACACCGGTATTACAACAGATAATAATGGTTGTGTCTCCGATTTTACCTTTATCTGATAGTTGACAGAATTACATTTTGGGTATGTTTGTGCCAGATACGATTCATATTGCAATACAAATAGTGTATACATATGACGTGTCAAATCAAAATCCGAATATTCATTAATATCCGTCTGCTCTATTAGCTGGCGCTTGGCATACACGGCATCCACATACCTGCTACCTTCATATTTTTCATAACTCTGTATCCATTCATTTCTAATATTTTCCCAATTTAATGAAAATCGATATTGTATATCTGCACTTTGTTTACCATGTTTTTGAAACCGAATAACATGCGGTGGCATTATATCCTTTAGATATACTTTTACCAAACGACGATCTATTCCCTCCCTACAAAATTGCTCTAGCGGAAGATGAATACAATATTCAATAATACGTTTATCTTTTGTAGGATCTCTCAACAAAACGCCCGTTGCAAGGCTATGCTTCGTAACCAATTCCCCTATCTGGCGTAATGCCAAAAAATTTACCATATTGAAACGATATTTCGAAAAATCCCTGCTCAGTTCATTCACATCTCTGTCCATTTGCAAAATCCGTTCATTTGCTTTCGTAGCCCGTGCTGTCATACGATTTACATATGAGTGCGCATATACATATGGTGAATCTTCATATTTCTGTTTTCCTGTACGATAAATATCTTTCCATGCATATCTTGTGGAAAATCCCATATTTTTGCTAAAAGATTCTAATTCTTTTTTCAGCTTTGAAAACTGTTTTTGATGATATAAGGTATTCATGTACACATTCAAATCCGTAAATGAGATGGACGTATTTCCGTAGGAACCAGACAAAATCAAACGTGACCCCTTATGATACGCTTTATGCATAGAATCTACCAGCCACAGACTATTTTGTACTGATTTATACGGTATCTCTAAGACCTTGAATTCTTCACCAGCTAATTCCCATGGATGTTTCCCATCCAAATCTACAAATGTAGTTTCTATATTTCCATAAAATGCAGCTGTCTTTTCTACATCCTCCCGCTCGTCTGTAATATAATACCCGCTGTTATCTGCCTGATACCCTTCCATAGGAACAGAAGTGTAGGAATACAACTTTTTTCCCTGCTCCTTGAGATATGGTGCTGCTATTGCCGCAACTGCCGTGGAGTCCAGCCCACCACTCAGCAGAATGGAGATCTCATCCTCTGTCCGCATAACATCCTTCACTGCCTGTTCCCAGAGACAGCGAAATTTTTCTTTATATTCTTTATCCGAAGCCAGATGATACTCCGCATAATTTTCAAAAGGCTTCCAATATTGCTCTTTTTCTATCTGCCCCTTCTTTATGCAGATATATTGCGCCGGTGCGATGCGGAAAATATTTTGCAATGGCGTCTCTTCTGTCTCGTTCACCATAAACAAATGATCCATTGCAAGAAAATCTACCAGCCACCTATCGTTAAGTGCCGTATCCTCCGACACATTTGCCAATGGTTCCATCAAAGAGGAAAAATAAAGTATACTACCCACCAGGCGATAATACAGACATCGATTTCCCACCGCATCCAACACAAGTTCTATCTGATTTTTTTCCCAGTCATACCAGACGAACGTATATGCACCTAACAATTCGTTGAGGCATGTTTTCCCAAATCGACGATACATTTCATATAAAATTCTTCCGTCCGGCATATTGTATCTTTCCTCTTTTGACAATTCCAGACGGTTACATAATTCCTCTCGATTATCCAGCACTACATCAGCAGTAAAAAAAACGCCTTCTTCTCTAATAGGAAGCTGTTCCTTTTTCGCCTCTGGTACAAAATACTGAATACCACATCCCATGTATACATTATTAAAGCAAATTTCTTCATAACGGTCTATTACACATTTATCAAATGCTCGTCGCATCATCTTCTGTACACTGACAGGAATATCCTTCCCCTGCATATCAATGGCGCCCCAGATCGCTGACATAAAACCTCCTTCTTTTTATTTCCAGCTTTATGGAAATAAAATATAAGTACATTCATTTTTCTGCCAATCATTATAACATAGAATAAAGAATTATGATAGAACAAAGCGCGTATGCATATTCTTATATACCAGTTATTTCACGGACATTGTACTAGTATAGAACAAAGCGCGCAAGCACGCTCTCGCGAATCCAGCTAATTATTATGCTTGCACGCTTTGCCGCGCCGAATTTGGCACGCAGTGCACCTTCCCTTCAAATTCGTGCGCATCACTTTTTATATACTAGGAAATTGCATATATCACACCCTATAATAAACCGTTATAATTTTCTAGTATATAAAAAAAGTCACGCCATACACTTCTGTATGGCTGTGACTTCTCCCACGCCTATAAAATATTTAGTTCTGCGGTAAAACCGTTCGTAAATAGTGTTCCATACTGTTCAAAGGTAATGCTATTATCATTTTCATTATAGATACTAATTGCTAAATACGCTGTATTGCTCTGTAATGTAACAATATCTCCATTTACTAAATTATCCGTCCGTAATAATTTCTTATTGCTATCTAATTCACGAATCAGGATTCGGTATCCTGTTTCTGATACCGATGTTTTTATCTTGCTACCACCAACCACTTGAACATACTCTTTTTTACAAATTCTTCCTTTGAAACCAGTATAGGAAGCATCAATCCAGTCATAATGTCCGTACTGCCATTCATCCATATCCATCCGTCCGAGAAGCCCGGTTCCTTCTATACAATCAGCATTCACCAATGGTATAATGGATGCCTCAAAACCATTTTTCATAAGAGCTCCATATTGTTCAAACGTGATGTCTCTTGTTGTTTCATTATATAAATTAATTGCAATATAAGCAGTTCCCTGTTCCGGTGTAAATACGTCTCCATCCTTTAAATCTTTCGTAGCAATAAATTTCTGTTCTGAATCCAGTTCTCGGATTAATACATGATATGCACTATCACTAACAGAAATCTCGTATATCTGTTCATCAACCGCCACAAATTCCTTCATGCAGATTCTTCCTTTAAATGACTTGTAAGATGCATCTATATAATCATAATATCCATCCTGCCACTTATCAATGTTCATATCACCAATCAAATCAACCTGTTCCGCTGTTTCATTATCAACTTTAGGGGTTTCTTCTACTGCTACTGGTGTGATAGAAATAGCACCTGCTGCCAACAACTCTTTATATTCGCTGTATGAAACGCTATCATTTGCTGTATTGTACAAACCAATTCCAACATATGCAGTATCCACAGTTGGTTCAAATACATCTCCATCTGCTAAGTTGTTTGACTTCACCATTACACCATCTTTGTTCAGTTCACGGATAAGCACTCGATAATTTTCTTCTTCTACATGAATGTCATATGCATTGACACTTACATTCACTGTATGCTTCAGACAGATTCTTCCTTTATAATAGCCATATGCACCATTTGATGGCTTGTAATGTCCCAACTGCCAATAACTAATCTCTGTCCAATCAATGTCTTCTATGCTCCACTCTATTCCGGAACCAACCTGTGCAAAATCATCCTCTGTTTCATCATCTAAGTCAAATACCTGTGTCATGCCATCTACTGTATAATATAACACACCATCTTCAAGAGCATTTAATACCACTTTACTTGTTTCCCGAACTACTTGGCTCATCTCTGTACCATCAATCTTTGATTTCATAATACAATTTCCCTGCTGGAAGTACCAGAATCCATTGTAATAACGCATAAGTCCCTGTACATCATGAACAAACCAGTTAGAAAATCTTGTAGAATCGGACAGTTCATCACTGTTTGCAATATACCAGTTATAATGTTTATATCCATTTACATTTTGAAATTCATCATCATTTTTTAGTAAAAATATATGCCTCTGGGCTCCCTCTACTTTCTCCACATCATCCCACAAAACATCTGTATGATACCATTCGCCATCTAAATTCACATATAACCATGCATGATTCATATCAACACTGCTAACAAGCTCACTTTGAATACCCACTTCACTCAAAAGCAATCTCATCGCCTGTGAATAGCCCTGGCACACACCATATCCATATCCCAATGGTCCACCGGCTGTATATGATGTGGTATCCTCTTTTTTGAAATATACATTTTCCATTAGATACTCATGAATATATAATACTTTTTCTACATCATTCATATCTTCATCAATACCTGCCACAACTTCATCTACACTTTTACATAATGAGTTGTAACGATTCAAAAAATCCTTATCCAGATTAACAATTTGATATGTCTTGATTTTACCACTTGCATTTCGTGAAACATTCTCATATATCATTCCTGTATTGCACGCAAATTTACAATCCGAATTCGCCAAATCTTTCCATACGGAATAGGATTCCTGATAAGTCATGTTATACTTTTCAACATCATGGACCGAAGAATCAGCAGACAAAATCATTGACTTTAATTCACTACGAAATTCTTTTAACTGCGCCTTCGTTGCTGCTTCCGCCTGTAATGCACTTTCTGGCATGCTAGAAACAACTGCCAGTGCCATTCCTCCCATTATTACAAACTTACCAATTGCTGCTACTACTTTGGATCTCATAAGTTTACCCTCCCCGTTCCTTATAAGACCGAATTTTTCATATGTTCACGCTATCCTCAGTACAGAGAAACCTTGAAATTTTCTAGTACACAAAAAGCCTTTACATACAAATGCATGCAAAGGCTCCCAACGAAAAATTCGGCAACCAGACAATCATGGCGATTACATTTCTGCACTCACTTTAGACTCACGGCTTTGCGTCCTTCCCTTTCAAGAAGTTTGCCTTTAACATTTTCTTTATTTTCTTCATTGTTAGTATATGAAATTTTTCTATATGCGTCAACGTTTTTACCTTAATTAGTACCAATTTCCCATCTTTCATTGCTTCGTTTTTTATTTATATTGCACAATTATCTTCATTATGCAATCGCAATATTGTAGTTACTTTGCACAATCAAAGATTGATACCAGTTATTTCATGGAGGATGTACCGGGAGATTTCATGCATTACATGTTACAATAAACTGATGTAATTTCCTAGTATATAAAAACAGGATACGATTATGTCAATAAATGCAATCTGACTTACTGTATAATCGTATCCTGTTTGTATTTTCTGAATTTATAAAAATTTATATATGGTAGTACTTGTAACCATCGTGTCCGCTTCGATTACCGGAGATGGAAAAGACGGCTCATTGACAGCATTGGGATAGAACTGTGTCTCTAAACAGAAACCATGACATCTGCCATACTTAGCTCCATTTTTTCCAACAACAGACATCAAACCGTTGGCAGAATAAAATTGCACGCCCGGACGGTCTGTAAACACTTCTAAACGAATGCCTGTAGACGCTTCATACATCTCTGCAATCTTCTCTATTCCACTCGTTTCTTTCACAAGCACCCAGTTATGATCATAGCCTCTTGCAATTCGTATCTGGTCATCATCTGCATTGATATATTCTCCGATTTTATGAGGTCTGTTAAAATCCATCGGTGTTCCTAATACAGGAAGAATTTTTCCCGTTGGAACACAATCTGCTGCGATCTCAGTAAATGCGAGGGATTTTATGGTAAGTTCATGACTATAGATCTCGCCGCCATCATGTCCTTTCAGATTCAGATACGTGTGATTGGTCATATTAAAAACAGTCTTCTTATCACTGACTGCTTCATAATGCAATTCCAAGGAATTATCTTCTGCCAGAATATAAGATACTTTTATTTTACAATTTCCAGGAAATCCCTGATCCATGTCCGGACTATCTAATGTAAGAATCAGACGGTTATTTTCTTCATCGCACTCCACATCCCATATACGCTTATGGTATCCATTTCCACAACTGGAATGTAGATTATTTCCGCGTTCATTCTCCTCTAACGTATACGAAACGCCATCAAGGGTAAAGGCTGCGTTCTTTATGCGATTCGCATTACGCCCAATCAAGGCACCAAAACAGGAAGCATCTGAAATGTAATCTTCAATGGTATCATAACCCAATACAACATCCACCGTTTTACCACGCTTTGGAACATATATAGAACGAATAATACCTCCAAAATTCAGTACTTCTACCTTCATCCCTTTCTTGTTCTGCAATGTATATATTTTAACCTGTTTACCATTTACTAAACCAAAATCTGAGCTTGTGATATTCATGCCTTGTTCCTTTCCTCTATACATTCACATCCGTAAAGTAAACTTGTCTGCTATAATTCTGTCCTTCCTTCTAATGCGCGCAACAGTGTTACCTCATCTATGTACTCCAAATCACCACCTACCGGCACACCACTAGCTATTCTGCTGACTTTGATTCCTGTAGGTTTTATTAATTTGCTAATGTACATGGCTGTAGTCTCACCTTCCAAGCTGGAGTTCGTCGCTACTATCACCTCGTTCACATCTGCTTCTAAACGCTTCATAAGCTCTTTCAGCTTAATGTCATTTGGTCCAATTCCTAACATGGGAGAAATGGCACCATGTAGAACATGATACACACCTTCGTATTTCCCTGTCTTTTCATAAGCAGCTAAATCTCTTGTATTTTCTACCACCATAATCGTCCTATGATCCCGTTTTTCATTGCGGCAAATAGGGCAACGTTCGGCATCTGTCAATGTAAAGCATTCTTCACAATACCGAACGTTCTTTTTTGCTTCTACAATGGTGCCCGCCAGCTTTTCTACCTGTTCCAATGGCATATTAATCAAATGAAATGCCAGACGCTGTGCGGACTTACCACCAATTCCCGGAAGCGAAGATAATTCTTCAATTAATTTGTTTATATTCCTGCTATAGGTTTCCATTAGAATGGGAATCCTCCACCCAAGCCGCCTGTCAGACTCGACATAATGGATGCATTTGCATCTTCTACCTGACGGATTGCTTCGTTGGTTGCAGCCATAATTAAATCCTCTAACATTTCAATATCATCCGGATCAACTACTTCCTCTTTTAAAGTTACCTTTGTAACCTCTTTTTTTCCGTTGATAGTAATCTCTACCGCACCACCACCTGCTGCTGCACTAAATTCCTTTTCTTCTAATTCCTTCTGACTTTCTTCCATCTGACGCTGCATCTTCTGTGCCTGCTTCATCAAATTATTCATATTACCAGGCATACCCATGCCGCCTGGAAAACCTCCTCTTTTTGCCATAACTTAAATCCTCCTGTTATTTATTCGTCATCTTCTATAGAAATATCCATATGGATCAGACTTTCTAAATCTACATATTCATTGTGGACGTTTATATCCTCCGCCACTTCCTTCACATCAATGGTAATCTGTTTTCCTATCTGCTGTTCAATTACATTGATTAGCTCCTGCAAATGATTCTCACTTCTGATATAGGAAGCACCTGTTTTATCCTTCATCACAAGTAACAACCGATTATCTCCTGACAGACTTAACACAGCATCCTGAAGATAAAAATATCCTGGCTTTGCTACCATACCGATTAATTCCCGCCACCGGCTTACTACCTGTTTCAAATCCTCTGGCAATGCCCTTGGCAATTCCATTTTTTTAGCAGATTCTACGCTTTGTGATTGTACCACAACCGGCTTCGTCTGTACAGTAAATTCACCAGTTTCTAACTGTTTTTCTATATTTTCTATACGTTCTAATAAGGATTCCGTTGTCTGCACCGTTTCCATCTGTGGCTTACACAGTTTCACGATCGCAATTTCTAACAGAATTCGTTTCTGCACTGCATATTTCATCTGTGCTGCTAATTCGGAAAATACATGGATATAGCGAATCACAGTTTCCGAATCAAATTTCCCGGCAATTTCTTTCAATCTGGCAACACCTTCTGTAGACATGTCCAGACTGTCTTCCACATCCGGAGAAGCCTGTATCAGCATCAGATTACGCAGATACCATGTAAAATCGGTAACAAACTGCGTCAATTCCCTTCCCTGCATCACCAGCTTTTCAATCATGTCCATGAGAACAGTTACCTGCTTTTCTGCAATTCGATCTAGGAATTCTGCAAATACTTCTGTATCTACTGCCCCCAGTATATCAAGCACATTATCATAGGTCAGTTTTTCGCCAAGATAAAAGGCAATGCACTGGTCAAGAAGACTTAATGCATCACGCATACCACCATCTGCGGCCTTCGCAATATAAGTCAGTGCCTTATCCTCTACTTCTATCTGTTCAATCCCTGCTAACTCCCGCAGGCGGTCAGCCAGTGTCTCCACCGATATGCGTCGGAAATCATACCGCTGACATCTTGACAATATTGTTACCGGAATCTTGTGGGATTCTGTGGTTGCCAAAATAAAAATCACATAGGATGGTGGCTCCTCCAACGTTTTCAGCAATGCATTAAACGCTCCTATAGACAGCATATGCACTTCATCAATAATATAAACTTTGTATTTTCCTTCTGTTGGCGAATATGCCACCTCGTCACGAATTTCTCTGATGTTGTCCACGCCATTATTGGATGCCGCGTCAATCTCTATCACATTCATGGATGTACCTGCCTGAATTGCCTTGCAGGTGGCACATTCATTGCATGGGCTCCCGTCGACTGGATTTTCACAATTCACTGCTTTGGCAAATAATTTTGCAATGGATGTCTTACCGGTTCCTCTTGTTCCACAGAAAAGATATGCATGCCCAATACGATCTGCCTTTAATTGATTTTTCAACGTTGTTACTATATGGTCCTGTCCTTTCACATCCTCAAAACGCCCGGGACGAAATTTACGATACAGTGCAGTATATGACATAACATTATTACCCTTTCTAAGATTTCAGACATCACTTTTTATATAACAGAAAATTGCAAACGCACCCTAGTGTACGGTACCATACACTCGTATATAAGAAAAGGTAAAACCTCATTTTGAATGAGGTTTTACACAATACATAATACCACGAAGCAATACACACTTCATGACATTATACTATATTTTCTTTTTTTTATCAATCTTAATCACCGAAGCTAATACCAATTGTTTTTGCCTGTTTGATAATCTCCGAATCCGGATCTACCATCTTTAATTGGCTTGCTACCACTTCCAACGAGGTCTTGCTGATTTCATTATTCAAAACAGATACCATGTAACCATAGTCTTCTGCGACAATCATTTCTGCTGCCACAGCACCCAATCTGGTAGATAACACTCTGTCGTATGGGCAAGGATCTCCTCCTCTCTGTGTATGTCCCGGTACGGTAATTCGGATTTCCTGCCCTGTCTTTTCACGAATCCGGGCAGCTAACTCATAGGATACCGATGGATATGGACTTGCCTCTAATTTCTTTTTGTACTCTTTCTTGGAAAGTTTCGCATCTTCCTTTGAAATCGCACCTTCCGCTACCGCTAAAATAGTAAAACGTTTGCCTTCTTTGGAACGCTTTTCAATTGCTTCCACTACTTTATCGATATCATATGGAATCTCAGGAAGGAGAATAATATCTGCACCACCTGCAATACCTGCATGAAGAGTAAGGGAACCTACCTTATGTCCCATAATTTCAACAATGAATACTCTTCCATGAGAATTAGCTGTTGTATGAACACAGTCAATTGCCTGTGTAGCTACATTTACCGCACTCTGGAAACCAAATGTCATATCCGTTCCCCAGATATCGTTATCAATTGTCTTTGGCAGGGAGACAACATTCAACCCTTCCTGATGCAACAGATTGGCTGTTTTCTGGGAACCGTTTCCACCTAAAATAACAAGACAATCTAAGTTCAGCTTATGATATGTGTGTTTCATAGCTTCTACTTTATCTACACCATCTTCCCCCGGCGTACGCATCAGTTTAAATGGCTGTCTGGATGTTCCTAATATTGTACCGCCCTGTGTTAAAATACCTGAAAAATCTCTTGCTGTAAGCATACGGAACTTACTGTATATCAATCCTTTATACCCATCTTCAAAACCATATATCTCTACTTCAGAACCAAGCATATTGTATAAGCCTTTTACCACACCACGCATCGTTGCATTCAATGCCTGACAATCTCCACCACTCGTTAACATTCCTATTCTTTTCATTTACGTCACGTCCCTTCTTTTATTCAGTCGCCCTTCTCAATCTGACCACTGATTTGATTATATATTATTTTGTCGTTATTCACAATAGTTATTGGTTGTTATTTCCACTTTTTTTATATTTTACACAATTTTTTCGAAAACCTGTATATTTTCTTACTCCTCTGCTTACACTGTTTGTAGTAATATTTCCAAAAAATGGACGAGGAGGTCTGACATGCTGAAATTTCCAATTAGCCGAAAAAAAGATGAATCAAACAGCAACGAGAAAAAACGTAAAGAGCTGCTACATGACATTAAATTAACACAAGCTGCCATGAACACCGCTTACTCGAACTTTGAAAACGTGGTAGATGACGATTTGATTGACTGTTATATATACGAATTGCAAGCCATTCAAAAACGCTACCATTTTCTTCTGACTCTAATGAAGCAGTTGGATAATTCACATATTTAAAAAGCATCGCCAGTATTACTGCGATGCTTAAGCTTATCATTTCCTTTTTTCTTCGGATTATGCAAAAAATCCTCTGCCATCCTCTCGAATATCTATACTTTCATTCAATGTACCCTTGCCGTAGGTAAGCCCGGCATATACTGTCTGTGTATTCCCCATCAGCACAGGAGAATCATCTTCCTTTGCCAATTGTTCAAATGCTTCCCGAATATGGGCAATGCCAATATAAATACCGTCTAACAGCTCTGTTTTTTTGGATATGGCACCGTGGATAAACATACGATTCCATTCTACATATAATGCCATCAACCGGGAAGATACCTCGTACTGCATATCAAGGGAGCTGGCAAGCTCATTTAAGCAAGCCTGCCCTTTCATTACCTCTTCCTTATATCGCTTCCAGTCACCCTTTGCAGCGAATTCCTTCGCTTCATTCAGATATTCTTCCATCATATCAAATAAGATAACAACCAAAGTGGTTCTGTTAGCCCCTGATATTCGTGTGGTAAACTCCTGAATTTTTTCCTTTTTCAATACCTCATTCTCCTACCATACTTAACTTAACAACTGCAATACCTGCTGTGGTAAGTCATTTGCCTGTGCTAATACAGATATACCTGCCTGCTGTAATACCGTGTACTGTGTATATTTTGTCATTTCCTCCGCCATATCCGTATCCATAATACGGGAAACAGCTGCTGTTACAGATTCCTCTGTCACATCTAAGGAGGACTGTGTATACTCTAATCGATTCTGCATTGCTCCTAAAGAAGAACGAACACTGGAAATATAAGAAATTGCATTGTCTATCTTAGAAATTGCATCCGATGCCAATTCATGACTGCGCACATTGATATTCCCAATACCAATATTCTCACAGGTTATTTCTGGAATACGGATAAAGGTTGTCTGTCCTTCATTGCCACCTACCTGCAATACCATGTTACCGTAATCTTTTACTTCTACAACCATAGGATAACCATTTGTATTAAAGGAATCTGCTATTGCATCTGTTCCGGTACGTTCCTTATACAAATCCTGGTCAATAATAACAGACATGCTAAATCCTGTATTATCTGTAATAGTAATTCTCTGTCCACTTGACGAGCAGGTTGCTGTACTTCCAAAAAGCGAAGTATCATCATTTTTCTTCAAAACAAGCTCTACCTTTGCATCTGTTCCTAATGTTTCATTTATGGAAGTCGGCAAACCAAATACTGCATTTAAAGATTCGCTCCATCCAAGATCGACCTTTTCAGAAGAACCATATTCTTTTGCTTCGAACTTTAAGGTTCCTCCCTCATCTGTTACATTTACGCCAGCTGCTTCTCCAATATCTCTAAGCTTTTCATACACTTGTACAGCCGTATCACCAACTTTTAAATCCACAGATACACCGTTAATCATGAACGAGCCTTCATTCTGTATGGTACCGGTAACCATCTGAGTCGTACAAACATGTTTTGTCGCCAATGCAGTTACCATCATCTTATAATCACCGGCCACTACAGAATCACTTACATTTTTTACTGTAACACCATCTGCATTTGCGTATGCTCTGGTATCGTATGTTCCATCTAACAATGGCTGTCCGTTAAATTCAGTGCTTTCTGCAAGACGATCAATTTCATCTCTTAACTGGTCAATCTCTGCCTGTATTGTCTCCCTGTCATCCAAACTATATGTATCATTGGCTGCCTGCACGCTCAGTTCTCTCATTCTCTGTAACATGCTATGTACTTCATTTAACTCGCCCTCTGCTGTTTCCACTACAGATACACCATCCAAAGCATTCTGAGATGCTCTGTCAAGGGCACGTATCTGTGCATTCATTTTATAAGCAATGGCAAGACCTGATGCATTATCCTTTGCCGAATTAATTTTATATCCACTAGAAAGCTTCTGTATGGAATTGGCTAAATTATTCTGTGTAACTTGTAATCTGCTGTTTGCCAGAATTGCTGACATATTATGGTTAACTTTCATATGCATTTCCTTTCTGTATCTTACCAGACAGGTAATCGCTACATTGCCTGTCTGGTATATTTTCATCTCGCAATATGTTCTTATACATATTTTGTCTATATGATAAATTATCGGTTCGTATTCCGAATCCCATTAGACCCAGTTTAAAAATTACTGTTCTAACTCTTTCACAAACACTAAGAACGTTTTACTGATTCGATAGAGAGATTCTGTCGCAACGCCTTCCGCTTCACTTCTCTCAATATTTTCCTCAAACTGATTCAAATCAATATCTCTGCCAATTGCATAATTCATTTTACGCACTGTCTGTTCTGCTGTATTGAGCATACTGCGCAGGGAAACATCCTTTTCTTTTATTTTCTCAAGGAACTGTGGTTCCTCGCCCACAACCAGTCCGGTAATTCGTTCTTTATCTACGGTAAATCTTGCAGCTACTTTTCCATATGTTTCTGTTTCCATGGTAATCACTGTGGTTCCCTTCTGTTGAGAACCGCGAATGATTTTTACATTGACAGAAGTCAATTCTGACCGGATAAACATTGGAATCTCATAATTTTCTTCATGGCTAAGGCTGCCTGCTAACTGCAATTCCTTGTGAAGCATCTTTAAGGAACGGATATCTACCAGTTCGGATTCTCCTGAAAATGTAGCTTCCTCTACCACGCCTTCCGCTTCTTCTATCATATTCTGGTAAGCTGCCTCTGCAGCTTCCTTTGATACCAGTCTATCTGTTATCCGGTCAAAGGATTCGGATAGCTTCTTACTTCTATCTTTTCCCCCCGGCAGCTTTGAGGCAGACTCCATCAACTGTTTAAATACACTGCCACGATGATTCATCAGCACACCTGCTGATAAAATATTATTTACCGTTACCGGCTGGTCGTATTTTAACAATGTCTTAATCAAACGCGCCTCTGACTGGGCAGCTTCTTCTACAGATGCCATCTGCTCGCTATGATAAGCTGCATTTAATGCAGCATCTTCTTCTCCTTGCAACATCGCATCCGCAAAGCTCTCTAAGGAAATTGTATTCAGATTCAACCCTTTCATCTTCTCCGGTGCCATCTGTTCAAATGCCTGTTTGAGCAATCCTTCATAGTATGCTTGCTTGTTCTGTCCTTCTTCACTTCCCGCATTCTGGTCAAATGCAGCCTCAATTGCCTGCATCATGTCTAATGCCGATGTCGACTGTGTGGTAAATCCTTCTACCGTATCATCCACTGTCACATCCATGCTCTTTGCCTTATAGCTTCTTGTTCCTGTGATAAGATTACGCATGGTAATGTCTGCGCCTTGATTTAACAGTGCACCAAGCACACGATTTCCTGATTTTTCCATCTGGTGGAACAAGCGGTATACATTGATATACGCATCCCGTTCTTCTTGTGTTATCTGGTCATTTTTTTCTAATTTCCAAAGGAATTCGCTATATTTCTCATCCTTTGTATTGTCCATTGCATTATACAGGTCAGCTACTTCCCGGTTCAGTTCCTGAATGTCCATATCAAGAGGATTCTTTCCCTCTCGAATCAATTCCAATGTGACCTGTGGTGTCATATTTTTCATGAGACGGTTCATTGCCATATCTGCCTGCTTTATGGTATTGATGGATTCTTCTGTAATGTTCATGTGATTATATGCCAAAATCCGAACGGCTCTTTCATTGTTTGTCGTCTTCTCTAACTTCAAGCTTTCTAATATAGCATCCACATTTCGGAACGCCTTTGAAATGGAATCTCCCATATCAGACCGTGGCTTTGTCATCATTGTCTCATATGCTTCCCCTGCTGCGTCAAAACGTAATTTCAGGCTGTTACCTTCTTCATAAACCTGATTTACTGTCATTCGCTCTAATACAGCACGACTTCCTAATGAGTAGGACGGCATTCCTGCAAGAGCACTTACTTTAGAAGTCGTTTCCTTATACAGAGACAGATTGGTTTCATTTAATTCCACCCCAGAGTCCGCAAATAACTTCCGGTAATATGCCTGCTCCTGAGCCTTTAACTCTTCTACCAATTGCTCTAAGGATGCTGTCTCAATCTGAATTCCCTGCTTTAACATCTTTGCAGAAGCCTCCACTGTCATAAGGAGACGAATTTCCTCTAACTGACGTTTTGCAGTGATAAATGCATCACTTTCTACTACTGGTGCTACCGTTTTTGCAATTCCTGAATCCTGCTGTTTCTGCAACTGCTCAATAGTCACCGGCTTGCCAGAGTCTGCCACTGCCCGCAGGGTATCATCTGTCACATTATTGATACAATCCACTGCCTGCATGGCACGCTCATAGCGGTTTTCCATATCTAAAAGCAATGCTGTCTCTGGTTCCCTGCCATCTACCATACCATTCACAATGTTTTTGATTAACTGTTCTTCTCCCTGCGGAAGCATAACATTGCGTAGCTCATTCATTTTTAACAAATTATCTTCGTTAAGAGGAATGTCATTTTCTACTAACCATTTCGCATTTCCCATCTGGTACGCATTGCTTTCTAAGCCTGCTGACTCAATAATTTCTGCCATCTTGCCACGAAGCTGCTCCCAATTAATTTCTGTTGCCTTCTTCGCATAATAACCGGTAGAAGAATCTGCATAGTAAGAAAATCCTCTCTGACTTTTCAAATCCGGGCTACTATATTCCGCCCGGTAAAGATTCTGTATGGTTGGTTCCATCTGATTTTCAATCATATATTTCATCGCATTTTCTGAAAGAGGGGTGATCTGTTCTCCTTCTTCATATGCCTGCATAACTGCCTTAAGGTTCTCTTTTGTAACAGGCAACTGGTTCTGTTTCAACTGCTTTGCAATCTTCACCGCCAATCCGGCATTATCCACTACAGCCTGCACCTGTGCCTCGTCAATATCTGTCAAATCTACGGAGGTATCTCCACCGGCTACCATGCGGATACGAATTTCATCTACTACTGTAACAATCTGCTCCACTTCCGTATCACTAAGGGAATAACCTTCTTCTTTCAGCTTCTGAAAATCCTCTTCTGTCATGGAATTTGACATCACAGCCAAATAATTCTTCTGCGCTTCCACACCTATATCTGTCTGTGTCTGTAACTGTTCAAAAATACCGGTTTTCTTCGTAGAATTAGCTGGTTCAATTCCCGTAAACAAGCTACCACGATTCTGCTGCGTTCCCATCGTCACTGTCTTATTTGCTGTGACAGTTCCTCTCTGGGAACGGGCAGAAGATACGTCTGTATTCACTGCACGCTTTACAATATCCATAATATTATCTATATTCATGCTTACACCTCACGTTCTAATTAATCACTCTATATTATTTCGGTTGACAGCAGATTTTTCTTTAGGCATTATAGGATAACATATCCACAAAGAAAAACCCTCATTTACAAATCTGTAAATGAAGGTTCTGCGTAACTATTCAGTACCCTCATAGTTACGAGCCAAAATCCATGCAGAATCACCTACGGTGATGGATTTTGGCCTGCTGCCACTACGTTTTCATACGGACTGTGCAGTTCAGCACAGTCCTGTTCTGAATAGTTACGGTTCTGCAATAAAAAACAATACCTTAATAGTTGCCCTCAGATTATTTCATAGGAATCTTTATAACACAATCCGCCTGATTCGCAATATCCATATCATGCGTCACCATCACTAGCGTCTGATGATATTTTCGTATTCCATTAACAAGCAGCTTTAATACCTTTTCACCATTTTCTGAATCCAAATTTCCTGTTGGCTCATCAGCATATATTAATGCCGGTCTATTGGCTAATGCTCTGGCTATTGCCACTCTTTGCTGCTGACCTCCTGACAAGGTTCCTGGCAGAGCATCTTTCTTCTCATCAATTTCCAGCATTTTCATCACATCATTTATATAAGGTTCATCTATTTGTCCTTTTGCAAACTTGATAGGAAGTACAATATTCTCCCAAACAGATAATACAGGAATCAAGTTGAAACTTTGAAATACAAATGCAATATCTTTGGCTCTATACTCCGACAATTCTTTGTCCTTCATAAGGTGAATTTGTTTTCCATTTACAATCACTTCACCGGAATCCGGCTTATCCAGACCACTTAATATATTCAAAAGTGTACTTTTTCCTGATCCGCTTTTTCCAATGATTGCCACAAATTTTCCTGCTTCTACATCCAGATTGATATCCTTAAATATCACACTGCTGTTTTTTCCATCTTCGTATGACTTTGAAAGTTTTTTTACTTCTATAATTCCCATACTAATCCTCACTCCTTAACATATCTATAACCCTCTGTTTCAAACCACGACTTACATTAATATATACAACCAATCCACTCAAAATGATAGTTGCCGGAATACCCAAAAGATATCCATTGACTGACATCCCTAATTCATCATTGATGATTAGATATACATACATGGATATTGGTACCGCTATTATGGAAGCCACCACTCCAGATACTAAAATCAGTGTTACCACTTCTCCACACAGAATCTTTTTCATCTGTCTCATATTGGCTCCAATTGCCATCATCATGCCAATTTCCTTTTTTCTATGTTCAAAATTCTCTTTCACAATAGACGTAATAAGAAATACCACTAAAATTACCACTGCAGCAATCATGTATCCAATGAGAACCAACATCCCTCGGAGCTGATTGGATTCTTCTCCCATTATATGGGCTAAATCATATAATTCATAATTGTCCATACTCAAAATTTTGCGAAGACTATCCTCTGACAAATCATCTCCTGCAAGATACACATCTGTCCATCTTGCTTTTTCGCCAAATGTTTTCTCATAATAGTCTTCACTGACAATAATATAGTTTTCGGATCCTCCAACACTTTTACCGACTAAATGTGACAATCCTGCACCTATGCACTCCTCTACCGTGACCCCAGCAACTGTCTCACCACTTTCTGTTTTTGCAGCAAGACTCTCATTGCGTAATTCATTACTATTTTCTCCGGCTGCCACAACTTGTGTATTCTTGCTAAGTTTATTGATACTTTTCAACTTATCCATCAAATTATCACTATAGACCAACAGCAGATAATCCGGATATATATCTATATCAAATATTGCTCCTTGACAATAGAACTCGTCTGCATATTCACTCACCACCTCAAGATCTTCTTCAGGTATTCCCATCCACATATCAGCCGTTCCATATATCATACTTACTTCCATATCAGAAAAAGAAAACATACTCTTATTCACATCAAATGTAATGGAACCAAATCCATTTCCTAAAAGAATAACAAGCAAGAATGCCAATATCATGGTAACCATAAGTGCACTGCTACTTTTTTTATTTCTAAAACTGTTATTAACAGCAATGTCTATCATACTGTTTTTTGCGTGAAATCTTTTTTTTCATTGCCCCCTTATCTACATTACGAATTAAATCGATTGGCATTTTTTTTCGATTTTCCCACATGATTTTTATAAACACGGCAACCATGGAAACCAACACAATTCCTATTACATAAAGTATTATCTTATAAGATGTCTGTATCGCCCCCACGCTTTGGTTAATTAACACATATATTATTTTTGCAGCGAAAATTTTGTTAAAAACGATTCCCGCTAGACTTCCCAACACCATTCCCAAGCCCCCATATAATAAGAGTTCTATCAAAATGACCTTCCCCATTCCGTGGTTATTCATTCCAATAGCACGCATAATTCCATATTGGCGGATTTTTCCTTGAAAATTAATTCTCATCATATAATAAATAAATATTGTCATAATTACAACAATAAAAGCTATAATCCCCCAAATCATCTGCCGCATTCCATAGTAAGTCCCCTTATTATCAGCAAGTTGCAGTTTGTTATCATTTTGATTTATCTTTTCACAAATATCCGATCCATATGTATTAAACACATCCTCATATATTTCAATGATTTCATCCTCCGGATAATCATATTGATCAATCAGTATATATTCATAGTAATTATCATTATTTTCTGCCATTTTTATTGACACAAACATGTAACCTGTGGACGCATATGCAGGAGCATCTGACACAATACCTGTAATAATAAATTCTTCTTTTTCTTCCTTTGTATCACTAACAAGGGTAAGAGAAATTTCATCTCCTATTTTACAGTTATTTCTTTTCGCATATGATTGCTCCACACAAATCTGATTAAGCTCTATGGGCTCCTTCCCCTCCAACAGTTCAACGTCAAATGTCGTCTGCCAGTCTCCTTCTATCCCAACCACTTCATGAGAAGAACTATCGGATTCATAATTGACCGCCAGATAATTCACAAGAGTTATCTTATATTGATTTTTATATTTATTCTGCAGTTCTTTAGCTGTTACTCTATCAATTTCTCCTAAACAAAGATCATAATTCGATTTTGATACCATCATACCCTTATAATACTCAATAATCGTTTCACCTATTTGCACTAGCGAAAAAAGCATCATAATCGATACTGCAATCCCTGTAATACAAATCATTGTATTCTTTTTCATCTTTGTCACATAACACCAAACTAGCTTAAACATATGCCTCCCCTCTATAACATTGTTATTTTCTACAGTAAATATTTTTGAATGTTCTGCAATAAACTCTGTATGATGAGTTATTATTATCACCAATTTATCTGCTGAAATTAAATGCAAATTATCTCTAATCATGCAACTATTCTGATTATCAACACTTGAGGTTACTTCATCCATTAGCGACGTGCGCCGCCAGGCGCACTACTATAAAAGCCCAAAGCAATCTACCTGCTCTGGGCTTTCTAAGGAGTTGTCTCCTCTAATATTTACTTTATACAAATGCTTTGACTTTCGCATAAATGCTGTCTGCATCTAAACCATGCTTCTTCACCAGTTCTACTGCAGGGCCGGATTCACCGAAGACGTCATTTACACCAATCTTCATAACCTTTGTTGGTGCTTTTTCTGCAAGGCAGTCACATACAGCACTTCCTAAACCACCAACTACGGAATGTTCTTCCACTGTTACAACCTTACCTGTCTCCTTAGCTGCTGCAACCACTAATTCTTCATCTAAAGGCTTAATTGTGTGGATGTTAATAACTTTTGCATCAATGCCATCTGCTGCTAACTTCTCTGCTGCTGCTAAAGATTCTGATACACAAAGTCCTGTTGCAATAATAGTAACATCCTTACCTTCTCTTAACACAACACCTTTACCTAGTTCAAATTTATAATCCGGTCTGTCATTGATAACCGGTATTGCCAGTCTGCCGAAACGAAGGTAAACCGGTCCGTTAAATTCTATTGCTGCTCTCACTGCTGCTTTTGCTTCCACATCATCTGCCGGATTTACAACAACCATTCCCGGAATGGTACGCATTAACGCAATGTCTTCATTACACTGGTGTGTGGCACCGTCTTCACCTACAGAAATACCTGCATGGGTAGCACCAATCTTTACATTTAAGTGTGGATATCCTACAGAGTTACGCACCTGCTCATATGCACGTCCGGCTACAAACATTGCGAAAGAACTAACGAATGGAATCTTTCCTGTCGCTGCAAGTCCTGCTGCAATACCAACCATATTACATTCTGCAATACCACAGTCAATATGTCTGTCTGGATATGCCTTCTGAAAAATATTTGTCTTTGTAGCCGCAGCTAAATCTGCGTCTAGCACTAATAAATCAGGATATTCTGCTCCTAATTCCTTTAATGCATTACCATAGCTTTCTCTTGTTGCAATCTTCTTTACTTCTGACACAATGCTTCACCTACCTTCTCTAAATCTGCCATAGCCTGCGCAAACTGCTCATCATTTGGAGCAGCACCGTGCCATGAAACATTATTCTCCATAAAGGATACGCCTTTTCCTTTTACTGATTTTGCAATAATTGCAGTTGGACAACCCTTGCATGCTCTTGCTGCGTCAAATGCGGCGCGCAGATCATCAAAATCATGCGCATCCACATTGATTACATTGAAGTTAAATGCACGGAACTTCTCATCAATTGGATAAGGACTGTTGACATCCTCAATCTTTCCATCTATCTGTAATCCATTATTATCAACGATGACTACTAAGTTATCAAGCTTTCTTGCACCTGCAAACATTGCAGCTTCCCATACTTGACCTTCCTGAATCTCTCCATCGCCTAACAGAGTGTATACTCTGTAGTCGTCATTATATAATTTGGCTGAAAGAGCCATACCTACTGCTGTAGAGATACCCTGTCCTAAGGAACCACTGGACATATCTACACCCGGAATGTGCTTCATATCCGGATGTCCCTGTAAGTACGAACCAACCTTACGAAGAGTTAATAAATCTTCCTCCGGGAAATATCCTTTCTTTGCCAATGTTGCATAAAGTCCCGGAGCTGTATGTCCCTTTGACAATACAAAACGGTCTCTATCTGCCTTATCTGGAGTTTTTGGATCTATATTCATTTCTTCAAAATAAAGATACGTAAAAATATCTGCTGCTGACAGGGATCCACCTGGATGCCCGCATTTTGCACTGTGTACTGCTTTAATAATACCTTTACGTATCTCATTTGCAGTCTGTTGAAGTTCTTGCTTAGTCATGTAATAGCCACCTTTCGTTTTATCTTACCTAAAAATGTCATTTCACCGACGCAAGTATTCTATCATTTTTTCCTACAATGTTCAAGCAAAATGTAGGAACAAATTCCTACACACAGAAAAAGTCCTCTTTCTTCGAGGACTTTTTCCGCATAATTTAAAGCTTTATTTTCTTTGTTTTTGAAAAACTGGTATATACTTTCTTCCCATTTACGGTCTGATACGCCCGAAGTTTTACAGTATAATTTTTGCCGGATTTCGCTTTTTTATACTGGTATGTAGTGGTCTTGCCGGATTTTATTGTTGCTGCCTTTTGGAACTTACCATTTCCTGTCTTTATGTATACTTCATATCCACTGGCTGTTGCAGACTTATTCCATTTGATTTTAAGACCGTCTTTACTATTCTTTACACTGGTAAGTGCCGGCGTCTTTCCTGCTGTGGCAATGGTTATGCTCTTGCTGTAGGAACCATATACCTTGCCTTGAGTGGTGTTGCGATACGCCCTTACTTTGCATTTATATACAGTGCCTGAGATCAGATTTTTCACAACCGTTTTTGTGTTTTTTCCGGTTACTGTTTTGACTTTTTTATAGCTTTTTGATTTCCTATTATAAAAATAGATTTCATAACCGTCTGCATTGGAAACAGCACTCCATTTCAATGTGATCTGCTTTTGAGTCTGCGTAATACTACGCACATTAGCAACTGCCGGACATGTTATGTTCTGATTCGAACTTAAAGCTATTTCCGTAATGCTGTCTGACACTACAGACTGCTGTGCATCTGACTGATTCGTTTCTGTCGTATTGATGACAGTCTGTATTTCCGTTGGCGTTACAGAGGACCCCGACGGCAATGTTATGGTTGGCAACTCCGTTGGCTGAGGAGCGGGTGTTGCTGTCGGCTCTGACGTCGGTTCTGCTGTCAGCTTTGACGTCGGTTCTACCGTTGGCTCTGCTGTCGGCTCTGCTGTCGGTTCTGTTGTCGGCTTTATCGTCGGTTCTGTTGTCGGCTTTGACGTCGGTTCCACCGTTGGTTCTACCGTTGGTTCTGCCGTTGGTTCTACCGTTGGCTCCGTCGTCGGTTCTACCGTTGGTTCCGCTGTCGGTTCTACCGTTGGTTCCGCCGTTGGCTCCACCGTTGGTTCTACCGTTGGTTCCACCGTTGGTTCCGCTGTTGGTTCTGGCGTTGGTTCCACTGTCGGCGTCGGGTTCTCCGTATTCTTATCTACTACACGAGCATGCCCTTTTACTCTTGCCACCCGGTACTGCCCCGCTTTGCTACCCAGATCAATCCATCTTGTACTTGTATTTGTATGGTAAAATGTCTGTTCTTCTTCACAATAACTTGTAAAATCCATCCAGCTTGAAGTGGTGGTTTTATCCATATACACCTCTGCCGCTGTCTCAAACTCCAATACAATGGCATATGTTGTCCCAGGTTTTAAATATACTGGTGTATCTAATTCTATTGTCGCATATCCCGGATATTTGACATACGCAGTCTGTGGCACTTCATATGCTTCATAGCCGGAATTAATAGAATCTTCGCATTCTGTATATATCTGTATGGAGAATTCTGTATTCGCTGATGCAAGCGCAACCGATATTGATTCTAACTTCTCCCCATCCTCTGCACTGTCGCTTACCTGATACATCGCACCTACTGCACCGCCAGCTTTTAGGGACTGGGTACTGCTCAGGCTGGAAGAACCATCATATTGATAATCAATAACCTTATTGTCTATAGACATTACCTCAAAGGCAATACAGCATGTTCCAATATAACTATCCTCATAAGAAACATAATAGTAACCATTCTTTCCACTATTTTTTCCCCAGCTATTTTTTATAATCCATGCTCCATCCGTACTTGGTCTGCAATTAGCCGAAAAATTCTCTTTTGCATAATTGTCATCCCATCCCACAATGGTCACAGCATGGTTCTCCCCGGCTGTACCATTGTAATACATTGCCTCACCAGTACGATACTTAATCTCTGTATGCAATGCAGTAGCCACTGCACCATATTCTATAATCATAGATTTAATTTCTTCAATATTGTCTGTACTCTTCTCACTAATCAGCCAATGGGCATTTTTTAGACGAAGACAATTATCATATGCCATAGTATCTGTAAATGTCATCTGTGCATCATACGGATATTTTTTCTCCTCTGCAAATCCAATACCACTCATCAATGTCATGGTGTTAAACTGGTTATTACCACCGCCGGAACGATAATCACCAGATTTATTCTTATTGGTATCCCCATCGGTATTCCCTAACATATCTTCTACCACATTATTAAAATAATATGCCATATGCAATTCTGACAAATCTATGTCATCAACCTCTGCCAATCCCTGCTTGATGGCATTGGCTTCCGCCGCTGCTGTAGCTGAAAATGCCCAACAGGTATTATCTGCCCCTTGGTTTTTTACAGAAGTAATATATCCCTGTTCCACACTACTATAGTAAGACGGATAAATGCCTCGCAAGCATGGAATCTGTGTCTGATAGGTCTGCGCAATCTCATCAGAATCTACACTTAAATATCCATAATTTTCTACATCTTCCACTTCCTGCTGTGCAGCACATTCATAATTCACTACACTAGCATCAGAGAAGGATTGTCCTGCAATAAAAAAAGTCATCAGGACTGCTGGTATTTTCTTTCTCATAACATCCTCCATTCCGCCATTTAAACGGTATAAAATCAACAAACTGTATTCTACATTCTTTCATCTTCTTTGTCTATAATTTTGCCCTTATTTCCTACTAGGAAATTTCATACATTACGTCATACAACGACCTGTTGTAATTTCCTAGTATACAAAAAAAGAGAATCTATATCACAATTTCTTGCAATACAAATTCTCTTTTCTCTGAAATACTTATATCACCGTTGTTACTGTTGTCCCACCACATAGGAATTGGTAAATGCACTTACCACGTCCGGATCATACCAAGTGACGGAGTTGCGGTCTAACAGTGCATATGTGTCTGACTTTTCACCATAATAATCCTCAATGGTTCCGCCGGAATCCCACCAGAAGCTGGATATCTTGTACCGGGTACAAAGCTGCTGATACTCGGTTGCCGCCTGTATACGGCTTTGTTTGCCAAGCTTTGTGCTGACTGCCCATTCACCAATAATCAGCGGAATATCTTTAGAAGTAAAATTTTTGTATAAGTGCTGGAACAAATCTTCAAATTTTTCAGTATCATAATTATGAATCTCTGCAATCAAACGGTCTTCCACCGTGTCTGTCGGCATCTGGAAAGCATCTAAAAACTTCTGTTCCACACCAGAAGCATATGGCGCAACAATCAGATATCTGGTGGCATTGTTACCACCACAGGCACGAACCGTATCTACAAATGTCTGATTTAACGCATTGACAGCTTCCAATTCCGGTGCTGTAGGATGATTCCAGTCCTCTTTCGGATTCAGAATCTCATTAAAACTCTCAAATAACAGCTTATCGCCGTAATTTGCAAAGTACTCTGCTATTTGCTTCCACATAACCTTCAGATTTTTTTTATAAATTTCTACATTTACACCATCTGCCACCAAATATTCCCGATCGTGGTGTATGTTGATAATGCAATACATATCATTACTAAATGCGTAATTTACAATCTCCGCTATTCTCGCCAGCCATTCCTTGTCAATGTTCATATTTTTGTCCATATGATTTGTAAATGTGACTGGTATGCGGATTGATTTGAAACCAGCATCCTTTACCGCATCAATCATTCTCTTTGTGGTAGAGGGATTTCCCCAATACGTCTCATAATAAGAGACAGCATCCACATAAGAATTACGCAACGTTGGATATTCTTTTATCTGTACACCAACGCGAAATGTTCCACCTAACAAATCTTTTGTCGTCTTTAATTTTGGATTACCTGCCAAACTGCCGAAAACAAACGGTGTCGCACTATCTGTAAAATTCTTTGTGTAAACACCCTTCATATCATCCAACGTAATTATGTCTCCAGCTTTCGTTTCAAATTCCGCCTGTACAATTTCAAATACCACATTTGCTTCCCAATTTGTCCCAATGGAATGGTTAATAAGTTGAACTCCAAATTTGGCACAGTTCGTATCAGCACCTGCATTTAAATTATCCATGTTCCATTCCAGAAGATAATAATCAATTGGTTCAGATTCTGCAAAATATGGAACCTGCGATGCATCCCAGGCAGAATATGGCTCTGTTGTGTAAGTCGCCATCAACTGATAATTATTTTTTCCAAGGCTAATGTCTTCTGTTGTAAATGTGTTCTCTGCCAGACTGTCCAATGAATTACCAAGATTCCATCCCGGTCCCATCTCCTGTGCAACTTGCATTGCAGTAGGTCCGGACAACTGTGTAGATGTCCCTTCTTCATCTACTGCGCTCTCCGTCTGTTGTGGCTGCTGTTCACCGGAAGATGTCATATTCCCGCTACACCCTGTGAATGCTAATACACCGGCTAACAACGCAGCCAATTTTGCCTTATCATACCGCATACTTCCGCCTCCTATTTTGATAAATGTAATTTTTCAAGCAATGCAATCCGATATTCTGCAATGCTTAATTTTTCCTGGGTATTATACCAGTTCTCCTTACGTTTTCGATACTTAAATACGAACAAGATGGCTCGGTGTACCCACGCGATTGGTAACAGCAATGGGCATATTTTTGCATAGTTGTAGTCATCTGACAACCCTTTTACTCCCGGAAAAAGCACTTGCAGCTTTCGCTTCCATTTCTTGTCAGCCGCCTTTCTTGTTCCCGTAAGATAAGAAGTCATTATACCCAGAAGCTGATATGCATCCTTTTGGTCACTCTTCTCTAACTGTATAACTTCGCTTAACAGCACCTGTATTTCTTCCTGGGTAGCAATTGGCCTTCCCTCCATAACAATTTCTGTCATTCCAAGACATTGGTTACAGCACCAGAAAAATACATCACAAAATTTATCATATCCTAATTCTTCCATACTATTCCAGAATCTTTGCAAATCCAATTCCTTAATATAATGGTTTATATACAGGGTAATGTCCATAAAATATCGGAACCCTACCCCCTGAACAACAAAGTGCTTGATAATATGAAACATTTGAAAGATGAGATGCTCGGTGAATCCTAATGTCACAACATCAATGCCACACGCTGTAAGTTCGACAAAGGAAGCTGTATCTGTTAATTTACATTTTTCCAGAACATCCATTTTCTCTCCAGTATAGTCCTCCCAAAGGCAATAATGTAATTCTATTGTATGCTTTTTTTTATGAAAAACCGGCACCATATCTTTTGATTTTTCTAAATCCTGTTCATAACCACAGTCCAAAAGCAGTTGCACAGCTTCTTCTCTCTGGGTATCCGGCACGTACACATCGCTATCACTTGTGATGCGCATGGTAAACTGTGGATACAAATCTGATAATACACATCCCTTAAAAGTAAGCAACGTAATTCCCCGGTTCTGCGCTTCCTTTAAGACATTTTGAAGTGATTGTAATTTTACCAGCTCCACCATACCGCTTCCAAACGATTCATTTTTCCAGGTTTCTAACAGTTCTGCATTCTTATTCTTGTCTGCTGCCTGTCCTGCTGTATGATAACAGATGGCGCTTACATGATTATATTTGCAAAGCGTATACATCTTGTCCCAGTCTACTTCTTTATATTTCTCCTTTACATCCTTAGGCACTCGCTCCTGAATGGAATCTTTACACAATTCCAGAAACAATCTTATTGTCTTCTCCATACCTATCTCCCAACACATTTAAATTACTGTCTTATGTACACTTCTTCTTCCTGAATGGCACGATCTATCTTGTCCATCAAAGAATCGGACACGCCTGCACGTACCTTACGTATAAATAACACATCCTGCTTCATAATTGTGTCGAAATCCTTCTCCTCAAATACAGTAATTGTCTTTGGATATTCAAAGTAATGAATATTTCTCCAGTTGACTAACCAGCGCTGCTCCGGCTCATCATATTTGATGCAGTGATATTTCAAATCAGTACTGTGTACAATTGTATGAAAATATTCTTCATCCGGGAACTGGATATGACGCATTCTCTGGTTAAACTTTGGATGCGTACGTTCAAATTCGTCAAATACCTGCGCACACCTTCTGGTAACAGCCCATTGTGCGGTACCATAATGCATGAGATATTCTTCACCATTCTCCTTCATCACCCCATTGAAAAATAGTGTTGGAATACTACGCAGTGCTAAAATTCCATCATGAAGCAGCTTCACTACTTTGGAATGTTTTTTCAAATAAAAGTCGTCATCTCTTTTATTGTAAATCTTATATTTTCTGGCATAATGCCAATCCCTTGTATTTGCTATTTTGCAACCTCGGATAAATTCTGTTCCTGCCTGCTCTGTAAAGAATCTGTCAATATATGTATTTGAGTGGATAGGATAGTCTAAATTTTGCAAGAGAACAAAATACTCATAATTGCGGTCACTTGCCAATGCTTCCCGAAGCAAGCGGTAGGTTGCTTCAATGGCATGGTAACCTCCCCAGTATACTTTTACCCTGTCTTTTATAAAATGTACCTGCTTGTTATCCTTTATCAATGATTCAAACGGCTGACTATCCGCCTTGGCATCCACATGTATATACATATCAAAATCAGGATGTTCTGTAAGTTTTCCTGCCACTCGTGCAACAATCTCCGGCTCACAATGGCACAAATTTAAAAATGCAATCCGCATCTTCAAGCCTCCTATTTCATCAGCGATTTTATCCATAGCTTCACATCTGTTGACTGGTTAAATTTCCGTTTCATGGATTGTATATGCTGCTTTGTACTATTTGCTATTGCCTGGCTAATGTAAGTATGTTCCGTTACTTCTTTCAACCAGACTTCCTTTTCCTCCCGGGACCATTCATCCGCCAGACCGTTCACAAAATGCAATTGTCGAACATAAAACTTCAACCAATACTCTTCCATCTTATGATGATATGTGTCATATAAAAAATTTTTTTGAAACACTTCCCGATAATATGCATATATTTTCTCCCGGTTGTGTAGTTCATCCCTGCATATTGCTATCGTTTTTTGGTTCTGTCTGGACAAGGAATTTCCATTCACATTATTATAATAATATAAATGGCTTAGAATTACACTAATTTTATTCGCATATTGCATATATTCCAGATTAAATATAAAATCTTCTCCCAATGTCACATCTCTGCGAAACTGTATTTTCTGTTTCTTTATGACATCATTTCTGTATAACTTATTCCAGACAACCCCATAATAATGGTGTCCCGGATCCTTTAACGTATGAATCAGATACTGTTTTTTTGTGTAATTTCCCGGCAGCTCCAGTACATCACTTGGTATCGTAAACCGACCAATTAATCTCATGTAAGAACAAACTACCATATCGGCATTTTCTTTCTTCATTCTTCGGTATAGCAACTCGGTTGCGTTCTTTTTTAAGTAATCATCTGCATCCACAAACTGGATATAATTTCCAGTCGCCTGCTGCAGACCATAATTTCTTGCTGCTGATACGCCCTCATTTTCCCTACGATAAACAGTAATGCGGTTATCCTGTTTTGCATATCCTGTGCATATCTGATATGTTGCATCGCTAGAACCGTCATCCACTATTATAATTTCTAAAGCTCGGTATGTCTGATTGATAATGGAATGTATGCATCTTTCTATATAATTTTCCCCGTTGTACACAGGAAGAATTACTGATACTGTTTCCTTCACATTCAGCCTCCGTTTCTGCCTTCTCATTGTATCTGCCGTGAATTGCCAGAATGGTTGCCACCACTATGAACGTTTGAATTCGTAATGTATCAAATGCAACATTTTGGTACAGATATAGAGAATTCGGTTCCAACTCCATTTTAGTAATAAAAATGGAATCACCATAATACCTGGCTTTAACTCCAACTTAAAGTTCTTTACAATCTGGCGTACTGCCGGGTGCTTGGCATACTGCTGAAAGAATCGATATCGTTCTCGACCGGAATGATTCGGATGCTTGGCAGACAACAAAAATGCCATCTCCACAACAGACATCAATATAGTTCCTGCCCACCAGGATGTGATGTCCACACCTAAGCGTGCTTTTACGCGCTCTGTAAATTCGAGTCTTGCTTTCAAAAGTCTCTGTTTTCCTTCTAATTTCTGTAATGGCTTCTGCTCATATACGTAGATTGTAGATGTTTCTCTTGTAACCAGATAGTAATAACACTTTTTCTGGATATACACATGTTGTGCAAAAGTAAGATATTCCGAGATAAACAATGTATCTTCTCCTACTCGCAATTCCGGATTAAAGAGGAGTCCATTCTTCTTAACAACATCGACACTTACCATACTTCTCCACAAAGCAGGATTTTCAACAAACAACGCCCCTTCCTCATGACGAAGCCATGCATTTATGCCATCATAGGAAATCCCAATAAACTTTGGAAGAAGCTCCTCTGCCACGGCTTTTCCTTCATACAACTGATTCGGGAACTGTGGTACATTTGTCTCCCACACTTCACCATTTGCATAACGGTGATATCCATAAATAATAGTATCAATATTATTATTTTCGGCTATTTCATATAATTCCTGTAAGCAATACGGCTCTACAAAATCATCTCCATCGAAAAATAAAAAGTATTTGCCAGTTGCTTTTTCCATTCCTGTATTTCTGGCAATGGATACGCCTTCATTTTTCTTATGAATGACAGTAATTCTATCATCTTTTTTTGCATACCTGTCAATAATTGCCGGTGTTTCGTCCGTAGAACCATCATCCACCAGTATCACTTCGTAATTCTCAAATGTCTGTGCTATTATACTGTCTAAACATTTTTCCACATATCCGGCAACATTATATACCGGAATGACAATACTAAAATATCGTCCCATTTTTTCCTCTCAATTCTGCCGTTTAAACGGCCTTTCACCTTACTTTAAGCCAAAGCATACTTTCAGCTTCTTTGTCTTTCGCAGACAATAACCGATTACTAATGGTACTACAACGGAAAGCACAACAGAGGCACCTATTACAAGTGCCATTGGCAGATGTAGCACACCATAAAAAACACTTCCGAAGCAGGAGCCCCAGAATGGCTGGTGGAACAGATAGATTTCCATAGAGTGTGTACCAAGATACTCCAAGCCACGATTACCTGCTGTGCAAAGAGCCTTAATCATTGCCGTCAACCCGATTACAATGCAGAATTTGACCGGTAACTGTAACCAAAATCCACATGGCAGGGAGCCAAATGGCAAGATACCTAAGTAATTCACCCAGAAAAGAATCACACCTACTGCAAACAGCAGGCAGCCAACTCCACCTTTCACTTTATCCATGTTAAATCTGGTGCCAAGCCAGAACCAGATTGCCCAATTACAAAGATTAGAATAAGCTTCTGTCTCAGGCTGTCCTGTATACCATTTTACAAACAGCAGTACCACCGCAAGGATAAGCAACAAAATATCTGCTATCCGAGGCAGGTATTTTCTTGCGAAAAAAGTAACAATTGTAAATAAAAACAACACATATATGTACCAGACATGTACACAGTACACATTGTCACCTATCAGCATACCTTTTAGCCATGAACCAACTGAGATTGGTCCATATCCGGCATTTTTCATCATGTCACCAATCTTAGGAAGCATATTCGCTCCCACAAAAATCAAAAACACAATCGTTGTATAGACTGCATACGGCAACAACAGATTTTTTGTTTTTCCTATCAGAAATTTCTTTACCGGATATTCTCTGTATTTCTTATCTGCAATCTGATAGCTTAAGCCTGAAAGAAACATAAACAGTGGCATATGCATAAAATACACACAGTCAAATATTGTAAATGCTATTTGAGAATCCTTCCGAATGGCACTGGTTACTGCATGCCCTAATACTACAAGCAAAATAGCAACGCCTTTTGCACAGTCAAGCCATCTTAGTCTTTTCTTTTCTTCACTCATTTCTTTCTATACCTTTCCGTTTTTGTTTTTTCAGCTTCAACATAAGTTCATTCTGACTTTGGAACACATATTTTCCGATAAGGAACAGCGGGAAACAAAATACTACGTTGATAACATAATTTTCCATTGCCGCATAGAAAACATATGCAAAAATCATAATCTTTTCGATGTTTGTTGCTTTTTTGCCTACCCACCAAAAGGCAATGGATAACAAAATAATGTATAACGTTCCATAACATACAAAAAACCAGACATATGTGTTATCACAAGAAATGGTGTCAAACCAATGTCCACGCCAATATGTTTTCGTGTCAAAGGACAACATACGCCCCATCAGTGTCCATCCCTTTAAATCATAAGTAACTGCTCCATATAACAATCTTCCGGTAGAGAAATCATTTATTGCATAAAATATTTCTAACATGGCACCGGAGAATTTATCATATGAGGCTATCATAAGATTAAAGATCACACTACACAAAAGGAAACCATACCTTGCCCCGGCATGCACAAATTTCATCACCCACTTTATCTTGTATTTATCACAAATAACAAAAAATGTAACAAAGGTGGCAACGATAAATCCGGTATTGGAATCTGTGAAATAATGGGAAATATAATTAATCAGCCAGATTCCTAATAATTTCTGCATGGAAAGCTTCTCATATGTACCATAAATATACTCTAAAGACGTCCACACGATATACATGGTTACGGTATTTGCATGGCTCATAAAATAGGTGTGACGTGGCTCTCCCACACCGGAACGATAAGAAAATGTTGCTAAGGATGGTGCTACAATCACCACCACTTCATATATAACAAAATGAAGTAACAAAAATACTGCCTTAAATTTTGATAATATCCGCAATACCTTTTTAATATCTACATTCTGCATGGCAATCAGACAGAAATAAGTACTTAGGAGATAATAATACCTGGCATTGATATAAGTAAACAGACAGCATAAACCCAGAAGCCCAATTCCCAAAACATACTTTACCACATATCTCTGTCGGGCAAATTTAAGCAGCATACATGCAATGAACAAACCACTTAAAGCACTGTGAACAATGGATGGCACCCATTGCAGCAAGTCAGAAAAACTAATCAATGCTTTTATCGAAATCGCCATGATACCTACTATATATATAATTGTATCAAGATCCGTATACTCTTGCTTCTTCATCAGCTCTCCCCGCGTTTACTTATATTTTTTATAAATCTTTAAAATCTTTCTATCATCTACAAGATATCTTTTATACATACGTTTTGGCTCTTTCAGCAAACGATAGAACCATTCTAAGCCACACTGTGACATCCACGCCGGGCATCGCTTCACGTTGCCTGCTTCAAAATCAATACTGGCTCCTAAACCTAACGACACTGGGATTCCATAGCTTCTTCCATATTTGTAGGCGAATTTTTCCTGCTTCGGACAACCCAGGCCTACAATAAGAATATCAGGAGCAGCCTCCTTTAACATTCTTTCAATCTCTTTCATTTCGTCTTCCTTCTGCTCAAATCCAAAGCTTGGGGAATAAGTACCTACAATCTGTAATCCCGGATATTTGGCTTTCAGATTCTCTGCTGCCTTTGCTGCCACGCCTTCTGCTGCTCCTAAAAAATACATCTTGTATCCTTTTTCCGCAGCCATCTGACAAACCCTTGGAAACAAATCAGAACCTGATACCTTTTCTTTAATCGGTGTGCCTAATTTTTTTGCAATCCAAAGCAATGGCTTGCCATCTGTCAATATCAAATCTGCCTCCTCATATATCTGGGCAAATTCTTTATCGTCTTCGATCTTTACAATGTGATCAACGTTTGGTGTAACTACATAGGATGGCTTCTTCGCCTGTACCAGTTGGTCAATTCTATCAACTGCTTCCTCCATCGTTACATTATCAATATATGTATTCAGGAATTTCATTCTCACATTTTCGTTCATTCTTTCCTCACATTCTACCACCTCAGCGGCTTCCAGTCTTCCACCATTCTCCTAAAAGGTCTATGTTATCTTAAATATCTTTGCCTTAACTCCAAAATATAACTTGAGTAGTGCAATATTTTTCAAACGGAACAATACCAGTTCTGCTTTCTTTAACAATGGCATACGTCCCATTTCCTGATGCTTTACTATATGCTTCACCAAATCACGCTCTAAGGCTTCTTTGTACGCATTTTTTATCAATTCCGGCTTCTTGTACGCAATGGAAAACTTCAAGAACAAGTTCGTTATCATTCGAAAATAATACAGATACATTTTGGGAATCAGTTCCATATCACCACATTCCAGCACACAATCTTTATTAAAATCAAATAATATCTTTAAGAAATCCAAATGTTCTGCCATAGAATATTTATGCATAGCACTATCGCCATGCTGACGATAATATAATATACTTTCATTGCTGATATAAAAGGTTCTGCAATGCTTGAAATACTCTGCTGTAAAGATGAAATCTTCCCCAATCGGCAAATCCTTACGAAATGTAATACTATGCAACTCAATAATATCCTTTAAAAAAAGCTTACCCCAACAGGTATTAAATTCAGAGGATGCATACATTAACTCCTGTGCTTTTGAAGGATCTGTACTAACCTCCGCTCCATCCAATGTAAAACATTCTTTTTCAGTAGAACCATCTTCCTCCAATGTGGTATAAGCAAATGCTGTAAAATCATGTTCCACTTCCTGTATATGTTTGATCAGCAATTGCCACTGGTTCGTATCCAAATAATCGTCAGCATCCATAAACATTACATATTTACCGGTTGCCAGCTCAAGCCCTTTATTTCTTGCAGATGAAACGCCACCATTTTTCTTTTTAATGAGACGAAAACGGCTATCTTTCATTTCATAGGATTGGCATATCAACGCCGAATCGTCGGCGCTTCCATCATCAATCATTAAACATTCCATTGTCTCAATTGGACATGCCTGTATGGAATCCAAACAAGCCCCTATATATTTTGAAGCATTATAAACAGGTATAATAATACTTAAATCCATCTATTCTCCATTCCGCCGCTTTAGCGGCATACATCTAGCCCCACTGCTGTTTTCCAAGCTTACCCTTCAGCCAATGAAAAACAGGCAGAATCGCGCCATAACACCGATAAGTGAAACCATTTATCGTTTTCATAAACATGCCTCGCTTGCTTTTATTCGTTGCAAGATATGGATTCTTTTTCCAATTCGGAAAGGTATTAGTAAGCAGCGCATAGTTCTGACGCAATGCATCCTTTCGCTCCCCTTTGTCAGCAATACGTGTCATTCGAGCAAAAGAGCTACACAACAGAATTCTGGTATACAAGTATTCCAATGCATCCTTATATTCCTCATAAAATCCCTTTGCCTTATAAAATTCTGTAATATCTGACAGAACCCGGATAATATCCAGAGTTTTCTTAGAAGACATGTTGTTGATGGAAGTACTTCTCTGAACATAGTGAACGTATGCACCATCTACATATTCGTACTTTCTGATAAACGGAACCACCTTTACAAAAAAATTGACATCTTCATATATCATTCCCTTTGGAAACGGAACTCCCGTTCCAACAAGCCAGTCTTTTTTATACAACTTATTCCACACAACAGAACGCCCATTCATAATCATTTCTTTTCTGTCCTGTATCTTTTCTCCTACTTCTGTATCCTCATAATCCGGATATGTGTGATGAAGATTACACTCCACAATATCTGCATCCGTCTCAACAGCCTTCTCATAGAGCACCTGATACATTTCTGCATCCACATAATCATCGGAATCCACAAAACCAACATATTCACCTGTTACATACTGCATTCCAAAATTACGTGCATCTGATAACCCACCATTTTTCTTCTGATATGCCTTTATCTGAGGGTATTTTGCAGCGTATTCATCAATGATTTTCTGCGAATTATCGGTTGCACCATCGTTTACTACAATGATTTCCATTTGCTGCAATGTCTGGTTCACCAGACTATCTAAACATTTTGCAAGGTATGCTTCCACATTATATACAGGAACCACTACACTGACCTTAATCATGCGCACCTCCAACGTTCTACATCATGCTTCATTCTTTATTTTTCATCATCCATATATGGTATCAATCCCAATATTTTCACTTCGTCCATAGCCGCCATACATTGATTAACAACTCGTACACGGTCTGTCAAAAATTCTCTTACTGCCACATATGCACAACATAATATAAATACAATTACCGGTATCATCAGGCGAAGCTTATTAGGATTGCCTACCTGCTGTCCATATGCTTCTTCTGCCTTATCCCAAATCTGCACATCACTGGTACCTGTCATGGTATTTACCTGAACTACAAACGCATCAGCCATAGCATTTACAATGGCAATGGATAAATTCGGGTCACTGGTATCTGCATAAATATCCATCATATAGGAATTGTTCTGCACATTCATATGGACCACATTTTGAAGTGTCTTTACATCTACGTTATATCCAATCAAAAATGTCAATGCATACTCACATACAAGCTGGCTGGTCAACGCATCCTTGTAATTAACAATGTTACTAACATTTTCGCTGCTATAGTTTGTTACATTACTGCTATTCTTTCCATAGGTAATACTGTATACGGTAGCCGTTGCACGGTATGTTGTCTCTGTTTTCATTCCTAATGTCAAGAGAACACCTGCTAAGCCTGCCAGAATTGTAATTGCCAAAATTAATACCTTTTTTCTCCATACAGCAATCAAAGCCAGTTTTATCTCTTCATATCCGATTTCCTCATTCATAAAAGCCCACTTTCTCCTTTTCATTCGCTTACGGTATCTGCATATACGAAATGCCGAATTCCAGCAAAGCATTGCAACAATCCGGCATCGTACATTAATGTCTATCTTTTCTCAATAAAACAATGATAATGATAATTACTACAATAATACCTGCTATCAAGCAAATCTGCCAGATTGCAATATTGAAAGGCAAACCAGCTGTCGCTGTCGCATCCTGATTCTCTACGGATTGCTGCTGAGTAACATCCTCTGCATTTTCCACCACATTTACCTGGAAAATATCAGTATGAGTCGTATAGACATTTCCAACTGTATCGGAATACTTAAATGTAATCATTACACTATGCGTACCAGTAGTTGCAAATTCTATATACGTATCGCGGTAGCCTTCTCCCTTACCTTCTACAGTACCAATATCAATCGCTGGCTGTTCTACGCCATCTACCTGCACAATCATCTGCACATTTGTCAGTTCTTCTGCACCGCTGTTCTTAATTGTAGCATTGATACGTGTTCTGTTATTTACAGCTGCAGTCTCTGGAATATAATATCTGGAAACTACTAATGCATTTTCAACACTGACTGGAAGCTGAATAATGGAAGAATTGGTAATCTCCTTACTGCGGCTATCCTGATATAACATATTTACATTAAAATTGACAGACTGTACATCTAAGTTCAATGAACCTTCAATATCCATGGTAATGGACACTTCTTCATTTGGCTTAATCTCTTCAATATAACGCTGGTTTGATGTGCTGTATACCGGATAAACCTTAAGATTATCACTTGTTACCGTAACTACAACAGCATATGCCGTCTGTGTCTTACTCATATTTTTTAATGTAAAGTTTAATGTGCTGGTTTCACCCGGTGCAATGGCACCATCCGAAACACCATATGCAGTAACTATCACTCTTGGGTTCTCATTCTCAATCGCTTCTGCCTTCATTGCCGGAACTATCATTCCCACCATCACAAACATCAGTAGCAGGCAGGATGCTATTTTCTTTAACTGTTTCATAATTTCCTCCATGGTTATCTTTTTATTTGATTTTCTTGCGTTTTAAATTGTTACGATATTTTTTATCAATGTTCGTCTGACGGAAATAGTCATAATCTTTTATATACTTTCTGTAGTCTGACAATTCCACCTGATTAATCAACATACCATAATATTTTTCATCATACTTCTCTACCTTATCAAGAGCATCACTTAACTGTCGCTTAGATGTCTTGTTGATGGCACTTACCAATGCAATACCGTCAATATACGGGAACAATATATTTGCATCAGATACGACATTCAAAGAAGGACAATCGAACACAATATAATCATATTCCTTTCTCACTTCTTCAAGAAAATGCTCCATCTGTACCGAACAAAGAAGTCGTACTGGTGATTCTGCAACAGAACCACAGGTTATGTAATCTAATGTCTCATAATTTGTACTTGAAATAATACTATTTAATTCACAATCCTGATTCAAATAATCCGATAATCCCTTTTTCGCATCTGCACCCAGACGCTTGTACTTCATTGCTTTTCGCAGATCACAATCTACTAAAAGAGTTTTCCAATTAGCATTAGACAAAGCAATTGCCAGGTTAATCGCCAAAGTTGTTGTGCCACTCTCCGGACTACAACCAGTCAGAAGAATTGTTTTTCGTTCTTTTCCACCTGCATTCTTCTTTCCATGTACTTCTACTACGATGCGGTCAATTGCATCATTCATAAGCTGGCTGTCACTTCGGTAAAAATTTATCGTGTTTTCCATGCTATTCCTTTCCTGCTTGGTATAATATTAGAGGATTGTAACTATTCCATACCCTCATAGGTTTGTTAAACAATAGTTACGAGTGATTATACAAATTCAATAAACTCATTATCGCTTAACTGTTTTAAGAAATTCTCTGTAGCTTCCACACATTCCTCTCTCTCAACGTCAAAATCCTCCAACAGCTTTTCCACAATCGCATCAACAGATATACCATCTTCTAACATATCCCAGATTGTATTCCCCACTCCTTTAATCAGAAAATACTTTCCAGTGTCAAAATCAACCATTACCTTCTCACCGGCTAATTCTGTTACGCTAAGCTTTTTCAGAATTTTAACTGTTTTTCCCATTCCACCAATCTCCTTTTACAAATTTTTGCCATCCACTTTAAAACCCTATTAGCTTATTATAATTTTAGACAGCCCAAAAGTCAACCCAAACTGCACGAATACAAGGGTTTTCACACACTCTGCCTTGTCTGTCTTGCAGAAAAACAAAAAAAGAGTTACACTATTTAATGGGGCAAGGAGGTATTTTATGGTAACTGTATTGTTAATTGACGACGATATCGATGTACTAAAAATCAACAAAAAATATTTAGACAATGAAGGTTTTCAAACATTGACGGCAGCAAATGCTGTAGATGGTATACACTTGATTGAAAAGCACCATCCTGACTGCATTGTGTTAGATGTAATGATGCCACAGGTAAATGGTTTTCAGGCATGCAGCAAGATTCGTACACTCACAGATGCACCTGTGATTTTTCTGACAGGACGCACGACAGAGGACGATAAAATAAAAGGTCTGATGCTCGGTGCAGATGATTACATTATCAAACCCTACAGCTTAAAAGAACTGCACGCCAGAATTCTGGCTCATGTCCGTAGGAACCAATCTTCTGTTTCTGCACCATCCTCTGTACTATCTTTTCCACCTTTAAAGATTGACAAAACCACACACAAAGCATATTACGAGGATGAGGAACTCTCTCTTTCCATAAAGGAATATGATTTACTTTTACATCTGGCATCCAATCCTAATATTGTAATCACTTTTGAGGATATTGCTAATGCACTCTGGGGTAGCTATCAGGAGAACGACAGACGTACCATTATGGTTCAGATGTCACGACTGCGCAAAAAATTAGGATATTACAACGGATTGGAAAACATGATTGAAACTGTATGGTCAAAGGGCTACAAGTTTCTGGCTCCATAGGGATAGAATCATAAAGATACTAACATAGAAAGGATGTAACGAAAATGAGCAAACAGCATTTTAAAAAGCCGGAGATCCAGACAATTGAAGCATTATCCGCAGAGCTTATGATGGCAAACCAGCTTTTGAACGAAGCTAATCAGCGTCTACAGGAGTCTGAAAAACAACGCAGCGAAATGATTTCCAATATTTCTCATGACTTGCGGGCTCCCATTACGGCGATTCGCAATACGATAGATTATCTTCGTTCCGGGCATACAATTTCCATGGATGATTATCAAAGTGCTATATTGCTGTTAGATAAACGTACCGCCTCTTTAGAGCATCTGATTCAGGAATTCTTTCTTTTAGTATCTATTGATAACCATAAGAAAGTATTTCACCAGACAGACATCGAAGCGGGACCATTTCTAGAGGAATACTATTTTTCCGCATTCGCAGATTCCAAATATGAGGACAGGGAGCTTTTGCTTGAAGTAGACGAACAGCTGAAAGCTATGATATTTATCGAACCGGAATCCTTTATACGGGTACTGGATAATTTATTTACAAATGCATTAAAATATTCTCTTCCCGGAGCCTCCATTGCACTTGGTGCTCTCCGCGAAGAAAATACCTTGCAGATTTATGTGCGTGATACCGGTATCGGAATTCCAGATGACTGCATCCATCGTGTATTTGACCGTTCCTATACCGTCTCTGATTCCAGAACACCGGAAGGTGCCTCCGGATGTGGGCTTGGTCTTTCTATTGTAAAATCAATTGTAGAACAACAGGACGGAGCCATCTCCTGCGAAAGTAAAATTGATGTAGGAAGCACCTTTACGATTACACTTCCCTGCAGGTAAATCAGAACAATTCGTGCACATTACTTTTTATATACTTATATGCAAAAAAGATACCCTACGCGGGTATCTTTTTTGCACTATATAATCCAATGCTTAGCAGGCACCTTTATGCATAAACACCTGCAACACCGTCAATATCATAATCTTAAAATCAAGCCATACATTCCAATTATCTATGTACTCTGTATCTAATTCTACTATCTGCTCAAAATCTGTAATCTCACTTCGACCACTTACCTGCCACATTCCAGTGATACCAGGCTTGATACTGATTCGACGCCAATGATTTGCATTATACAACTCCACTTCATCTAATGTCGGTGGTCTTGTTCCTACCAGACTCATATCACCTTTTAATACATTAAGAAATTGAGGAAATTCATCAATACTTGTTTTTCGAATGAATTTTCCTACCTTAGTAATTCGAGGGTCATCATGCATTTTAAACATGAAACCTTCACCCATTTCATTCTCTTTCATCAGCTCTTTTTTCTTTGCTTCGGCATCCACACACATACTGCGGAATTTGTACATATTAAAATGACGCCCGTTCATCCCTACACGTTTCTGCTTAAATATAACAGGTCCCGGATCATCAATCTTAATGGCAATGGCTGTAATCAGCATAATCGGCGAAGCAATAATCAATCCGCACAAACTTCCAAAAATATCCACACAACGCTTAATAAATTTATCTCTCTTGTTTAAGGATACCGTATGATAGGTGACAACCGGATAAGTACCAACAGAGCTTACATAACTCTGGGCAAAACCGGCACGATAAGAATCCATGATAATTCGTGCAGTCACTCCCATCGTCATACAGAGACTGATAACCTCCTGAACCTGTTCCACTGACAGACTTTTCCGATGCATGATGTACACCTGATCCACTGCCTGGTCACGTATCAGCGTTTCTAATTCATCTACACTTCCAATGTAGCCTTCTTTTCCTTTGTCTTCAGCCTTTACTGAGACAAAGCCCAAAAGACGGATTTCTGTATTGCTCTTTTCCATGTATGTCATAAAACGCTCAAAGTGCTCTTTTCCACCAATCATCAGCGTACGGGATGCCATATCGCGCCCACGCTTCAATAACGTACGCATAATTACCGAACTACACAGCAGGAATATATATGTAAAAAGCAAAAATTTTGTATAGAACGCTACATCAAATGTACCATCACCTACATAATACAGCAATACCGTTATTAAAAACGTAGCAATCAAAAATGACTTACTGATACAACGAATGACACGATCAAGATAAAAGAACGTAGTCAGATTATACAGTCGCGTATCCTTTACTGCCAGCATATATACCAGCATAAAAACCAAACAGGTTACCAGATATTTGAGCAACGAATCCCCAACTGTATCAAATGAAAACAGCAGACATACCAGAAATGCCAGCATAAAAAACACACAATCACAGGCAATATATACGATATTGGTACTTGCTCCTTTGTTATGCTTTCCCATATTCCACTCTCCTTTGCACTCATTTCCATACATTATAACATCAACTATATTGATTGTAAACTATTCCATTCCCCCTGAAAACATCCAGGCTTCTGCTTTTTGTCTGTATTCTTCATATAATTGCAGACACTGCTCTGCCAGTTCTGCATTACACTCCTGCACCGCATTTGCCCACTCCTTATATGTCTCTGCCAGTTCCTGTAACGGAAGAATACCCTGACATCGAATATCCAGAATACTCTCCGTCTCATATGCAGCATTGTAATACCAGACACAAGCTTCCTCAAAATCTTTTTTCTCTTGAAAATACCGCCCCAACTCCAGACACATTTCTGCGCAAGGTGTGGTTACCATATCTTTTAATGCCAGCTTAAAAAAGTTATCCGACTGTCCCTCTAAACGATACACCTGCGCCAATACACAGGCAGCCTCCTTTTTCTCATCAAGACTTCTCCTATCATCTATATAGCTCTGCTCAAAAAAGCCCTTTGCTGCTATCAGGTCATCTGATGCACCAGCAATCAGCAATTCCCTTGCATACATATTATGTAACTTCTTCGATAACCGTTCTCCCCGCTCTATGGCACGACGGAACACCCGGAAATCTCTTGCACCATGAAGCCCCTCCGGTTTGTGTAGAATCTCCACTTCACTGTCATATACTACCGGTTCTAACATTACACTTTCATGAATGGGATCCTGCCATACAAACTGGCGAAGACGCTTATATAATTTGGGCCGGTACTCTTTGGCATAATTTTCCGTCGTATTATTGTTAGACAGATCATTGACATATACCATCTGCACAATGTCAATCTCTGGAAGCAATACCTGTTTCAACTGACGGAAACGAAGTCGGTTCGTCTCATCTAACACTTCATCTGCATCTGCGCAGTAAATGTAATCCATTTGCGCCTTCGAAAAGGAAAAATTTCTCGCATCAGCAAAATTATCATTCCATGGAAAATCATATACCTTATCTGTGTATTTTTCTGCAATCTCTTTTGTCCTGTCTTCAGAGCCGGTATCTACTATGATAATTTCATCTACTAAATCTTTTATACTTTCTAAACAACGGGAAAGTACCCTTTCTTCATTTTTTACAATCATACATAAACTAATGGATATCATGACTTCCTCCTAAAAGGTAAAGCTTGCCTGTTCGTAGGTAAGGGCTGTGTACTCTACCTCGTCTTCCTCAATCTGACTTCTGTAATCCACCACTACCGTCTGAAGCTTAGCGTCAATTAATTTCTGCCCTAAAATATAATTTACTTCAAATCTTCCGGTAATAGCCGGCGTTGCCCCTCTGGCCGGAACAATCAGCTGCACATTATTTGCACGGAGCAACTTAAATATTGGTTCCCAGATATACACATCCTTCGCTGCACCAAATGGATTATCAATAAAAATGACCTTTTTCAACTGCATCGGATCCGCATTAGAAGAATTCATGCTGGATATGTAATTAATAACCGAGATTAAAAACTGGATATAAATACCTTGTGACTGTCCCGTACTTCCCACCGCTTCTTCATAACGCAAATAACGGCTCTGCTCCTTCATTCGCTCACGTTTATACAAATGCAGACGGATGGCATTCATATCTGTCACAATAACAGAAAATAATCGTTTCCAGGTAAGCTGCTGTCTGATATATTTTACCTGGTCATTTGCATCTGTCATACGATCAGAAGCTTTGATAATATCATCAATATAATTTGACATGGCATCCTGATACATTTCTTCCTTCATATATGGAATTTGCAGCATAACCACTGATATCATCTTATCATCTAAACGGATTTTGGAAAGCTGTGGCAAGCGGTCAAGAGCCGTCTTAATATTCATACAGGTCTGTAAACAATGGCTTTCAAAATTTGCCTTTAATTTCTCCATGTCGGCAATACCCTTAGAAATACTATCCTTCTCCAAGCCAATACAAGCAATGGTATGCTCTAAATTCTGAAGCTGTCTGTCTACATCCTCCTCTTTTTCCGGTGGAAGAATGCTTCGCTCAATCTCCTCAGCCAAAGCATACGCCTGGGTTTTCATTAACGTCTCCCTTAACTTCTGTTTGTCCTTTTCAAACTCCTCACGTTTTCTGTACTCCTCTTTCTGAAGCTTTTTAAACTGCTCTTTTAAGGATTCATACTGCACCTTTAATTCCTGCAACGTGTATATAGATTCACAAGGCTTTAATCCCGTTATCTCCACCATGGCATCCTTTAACATACCACTTGTATTTTCTTCCATTGCCTGCAAGACAAAACCATCTTCCTCTAACTGCTTCATCCGTTTGTCTGCTTCCGCAAGCTTTGTTTCCATATCTTTTACAACATTACTATACTCCTTCTGGTACTGGCGAAGCTTATCACCAGACAATTCAGACACTTCATATACGCCATATTTTTCCTCAATCTGGGTTTTTCCATGAGAAATAGCTCCAAACTTCCTGTTTGCCTGCTCTGACAGAACCTCTAACTGGTTCTTATCCACTAAAATATGATCTTTTAACCGTACCAGTTCCTCTTTATATTGAAGCAACTGCTCTACTGCAGTTTTTCTTATCATATGAGACTGATGAAAAAAGGCAAGCTCGTCTATATTACCACCACGGTAACGAATGGATTCTGCATTTTTTTCCATCGCCTGGCGGTAACTTTCCATTAACTTTTTCTTATCCTCTGTGTCTGCATTCTCCTGTTCAAAGGCTTCTTTCTTCCCTAAAAACTGACTGTGAATCGTATCAAAGTCAGGCATTGGCTCTACTGCCTCCCCTTCCTTGTAATAATTCTGATATACACGATTCCATAATTCTACCAGCTTTTGTCTTTCCTGCTGTAATGTCTCAAATTTTTCCTTCTTATCAGAAAGACGCTTTGCCGTCGCATTCCATGTTTCTTTAAATTCTTCTTTTTCTTTCTCCAATGCAGAAAGCGCTGTACGCAATTCACTTTCTCTAGCACTGTTTTCATTGTAACGGATATATTTTGCTTCAATCTCACTTAAGAAACGAATCTCCTCAGACAGGTTCTGCTGCTTTTCATACATCTGCTCCAGCCCACCCTGCAAGCCTTCTTCTTCGCGCTCTGCACCTGCTAATTCTTCAATCACCTTCGCCTTTCGCTCTTCACATTTCTGCAAAAGAACTTTAATTTCTTCCCGCTCCTTCTCCATCTCTTCTAATGAATAGAAATGCAGGAAATGATTCAAGCGTTCCATGTCTTTCTGCATCACAGCTTCCCTGTCTAACAGATTTCGCTGCTGTTTTTCTAAAGCAGTAACCTCCTCACGCAACTTCGTAAGTCTGGCTTGCGCATCTCCTTCCTCCAGAAATGCAATGGAATCACCAGTTAAGAAGGTATACCAATCGGCTACTACTTCTTCATAACACTCTTCAAGAGCATCCCTCTTCATAATAATCACAGCATTGTCGCTCATATATTTTTGCCTGATTGTGCTGTCTTTCACAATCTCCTCATAGCCCTCACGAACAAGAATCGTATGTGCCAACATAGGAAACTTTTCACACCAATCTTTTCGCTTCTCTAAAGAAAGGGTTGATAAATATTCCACACCAGTTACTGCACTTCCGTCATAGGTTCTTTGGATATATTTGCAGATTTCATCCAGACTATCTTCTGCCGGAAACAGTTTGCCTTCCTCATATGCCTGCAATCTGGCAGACTTTCTATCTGCCTCCTGTTTCTTCTCTCTGGCATTTTCAATATTGCGTCTACACAGAGAATGAATCATGTCAGCAAGCTTACGGTAGTCCGTTTCGCCATAAATTTCACATAACTTATCTAAGGATTCTTTTTCTTCTAACCCTTTTTGAATTTTACTCTCAATAATTTTCTCGTTCTTTTCTAATTGCTTCTTTTCTAATGCACATTCGGACAATGCTGCCTGAATGGAAACTTTCTTTCTGGAAATCTCACGGATTGCTGATTTAAGATTGTCCAATGTCTCCCTGCCGTTTTCTAAAAGAAGACTTCTTTTCTCTTTCTCCTCGCCTGCCTGGTCAAGTAACAGAAGGCCTGCCTGTTTTTGCAACTCCTCTAACAAGATAAGTATCTGCTTATTTTCTTTCTCTAAGACATCCTTTTCACTATTTGCTGTTACGATCTGGCGTTCATTCTCGGTGATACGTTCTCGCGCCTGCTTCTCCTGCTCTGTTAAAGCATCACATTCCTTCTGCAGTTCTTCTGCCAGTTCTGTCAGGGTGTATCGTTTTTCCTCAATACGCACCTTCGCCTGTCTCGACAGCTCCTCAAGTTCGCTTAATAAATCACCATTCTCCCTACGAAGCTCCTCCACAGCTGTTCTTGCCGCTTCGTAAGCTTTTTCGTTTTCTATATACTCAAAATAGTCATTGGCATTTTCTTTCAATAGCAGCCGTTCTTCCCCTTCTTTCAGCTGGCTCTCATGGTCTAACAGGCGGGTTTTTAATTCTTTCACCTGGCTGTCAAGGGCAGCTAATTCTTCTTCCTCTAACTGTACTGCTGCACTTTCCACCTTCGCCATAGTGTGAATGCGCTCCTCTGCCAATACTTTCTTTTCAGAGACAGCACGTTCCTTCTCCTCATTGTTTTTTTCTATCTTAGCAAGACAACGCTCATAAATATCCTTTAAATCCTGCTCTAAGGAATCCTTCTGGTGATACAACCCCTTAAGACTTCCTAATCGTTCCATAAAGCTTTTTAATATTTCTGCCTGATGGTCATAGTAATTCATTTCATTTTTCTTTTTATTCAATTCTAAGAGCTTGTCCTTAATATCCATCAACACATCTGCAAAATCTTCCCCTTCGCCTGTGTGATTCTGGTATGATTTTCGGATAATTTCCTCAATCAGCAAATCCTCTACTACTTTTCTGGTTGTACGGAAATTACTTTCAAAATACGTTCTTACATGTCCTTCTGTTTTGTTAATTCCACGGATAATCTCCCATTCACTTTCGTAGATTCCGTACTGACTGACAAATCTCTGGTAATCCCCTTTGCGCTCAAACAGATACACCTTCAAGCTGTAATCATGCTTGCTTAAACTACGAAGATAATCCTTAAGCCCTTGATATGTAATTCGTTCCTTGCCATTGCTCAATGGAAGATTTTTAATATCATTATCATTGAATTCACGGTAGAAAATCACATAATTAAAATAATCAATGGATGCATTTTCCCCTGGATTTTCTTCTTCATTGTTCTCTCTGGCTTTTCTGGCACAGAAGCCTGTTGTCATGTAACAGAAACCATCTTTTATATCGTTACCATTTAACTTCCACTCCACTAGAGAATGTATCGTCTGGCTTCCACCACTTGTACGGAATAATTTTTCAATTGGCTGTTTTTCATCCAAGGTACAATTTGGAATCATATTCTGTAACAGCAACAGCATCAAGACACTTTTACCGCCTCCATTTGCCAAATCATATATCGTATTTTTCCCAGAGAAACGCAGAATAAAATCATCATAATACTGTGTTCCAAAATTGTATTTTACATTATTCACACGAATTCTGTTAATATGCGGCATGGTCTTCCTCCTTCTTACTCAGAATCTCATACAAACGGCCTCTATGCTCCTCATAATAATGTTCAATCAACGCTCTGCACCGCATCGTTGGGTAAAAACGTTCCTGCACCTCTGTCAGTAGTTCCTGAGATACCAGAAAATTAAACACCGTTTTCACATATCCGGCTTTTGAATTTTTCGCTGCACGCATACCTTCCTCTAAGGTTGCCGCCGGCAATTCATTCCAGATAAGGGATATGGTTTGGAAACTGTTTTCTTCTAATTCATTCTCCACAAACAACTCCATCTTATCGTTAATCTGCTTTAAACTTTCGTCTACCCCTTTGACAATGTCTTCTATATGTATAAATTCTATATAATTGTAAGTAACGGAGTCGCTGTAGAATGCCATAATGACATGATAAATGATAAAATAACAAAGATACAACTCTCGATTGGTTTTTACCCCAAGAATCTTTCTAAGCTCACTATTCTGGAAACCAAAGACGCGGTTATTTTCTCCTGCTGTCAGATACAAACCGTTCTCATATTCGTAGAGTTCTAAATTCATTTGTTTTAGCATGTTGTGAAGGTATTCGTAGACCTGGCTGTTGCCTGTATATGCTTCATATAAATCGATATAGCTGCCTTCTGATTTGTGAATGGTTTCACCGTTTAGAAGGCAGGAGAGTAATTCCATTGCTTTTTCTAAGTTTTTTTCCATTTCTATCTCCTATGAGTATTGTATCTGTTCCTCATTCTCACGGTTGGCGTACTGCCTTTACACTGTTTGAAAAACTATATTAGATATCTCCGCGACGCTGCCTATCCGGATGGTATCATCTCCGCACATGGTGAGGGTTAATTTGATTTTTTCGTAGAGAGGATTTCTCGCTTCCGCTAATGATTGCTTTGCCTGCTCCTCAAAGAAGGTGTCCGGTTTGCGGAGTATTCCATAAAAATCATAAACAGATTTCTGGCACATGTGAATGAGAAATGTATAAAAATCCGCATTACGCATGGATGATTCCCCCAGATTCTTCTTCACGGCTTCCTGGTATTCTACTAATGTGAACTGTTTCTTTTTTAGGGATAATTCCCAGAGCACAAGAAAGAATCCATGGAAATTCGAGTGAATTCGTTCCTCCTCTATTTCATCCTCGTAAATGTATGTCTCTTCTTTGCCGGTACCCATATTTTCCACATAATCTTTTTTCTCATTTCGATAGGTCAACAGCTCATCCAACACGGAAAATGGAAGACATTTCCGACGGCTCAATTGAAATAACGGCATAACAAAACTGCTTAAAAGAGACGCATCATCCTGTTCCATCAACTTCACACAGGCACTGCGGAAATCAAAGGCATTTCGCAATGCACTAAGCTTTGACTTTGTTACCAGTTCATCTGCCTTCTTCTGCAAATCTGCACAATCCTTTAATAGTTCACTGTGCTTGTGCATGGCACGTTTCATTTCCACTTCTAAGAGGTAAATTTCATTGACTGCCCGATAATAGCGGGTGGAAGCTTCGCCTCTTGTCCCTGCAGATTCTGCCCGCTTCAGTGCTTTCTCAATCAATTCGCTGTTCTTTCGGAATAATCTCTGTTCCTCGTCAAACCATTTTGTTACTGTCTCCACATATTGGTCATAAGCCACCTTACCTTCAAATACATTACGACTAAGTATACTTGTCACATCATGTTTCATAAGACGGAGCTTATTGACTTCCTGATTAATCCGTCGCACCACCTCAATGGCACCTTGGAAATTATTTGCAGAAATTAATTTACTCAGAAGAAGCTGTTCTACTGTGATACTGCTTTCTTCTTTGATTTCTTTGGTGTCTAAATAAAAGGCAACTGCATCTGCCGTGATAAAATAATATACGGACTGATTCTCAATGCGGCTGTCAATTAATTTCGTTCGCAGATGCTTTGTCTGCTTATCCACCGGATCAAAATAATCTATAGTAAAGGATTTCCCTTCATTGGTAAGCTTATCAAAAAGAAACGCTGCCAATTCCTTTTCTTCTTCTTTGTCTAAGTGATATTCAAAATCTCTGGTTAAAATGACATGAAAAAAGGATGTGTACTCTTCATAAGTCACATCTTTGTCTTTAAAATTATTTTCTTCAATAAAAAAACGAAGCACTGCCAACGTTATATATGCCATATCCAATCGTTGATAGCGCCCTTCTTTATAACCTGAAAAGGAATAGGAGAACAATGTGAAAAACGGATAATACCGTTTCAAATTCATCATACGTTCTCCATGCTCCTCCACCATGTCATGCAACATGAGTTGTTCTTCTGCCATACTTCGCACCCTTGCCTTTGCCAGCTTTTGTTATTGAGCCTTAACAGTTAATACAAATCCAATGGACACTTTGAAACGCGCTTCGTGTTACAATCCTGAATTCGTCCCACACTGCAAGATACTAATTCTCCTTTGCAAAAACAAAAACCATGGGTATCGTGTTGGGTCTTCATTTTTTTGCCTTTGTCTTCTGTAATTTCCTGCTCTAACGGGCATACACGTACTCTCTTAATATTACAATCTTGAATTCGCCCAGCTGTACAACTTACCAGTTCACCTTTACAGAAACAAAAGCCTTTTCCTTGATTCTCTTCCCTGCTTTTGTTCGTCGCAATCTCCTGCTCCAACGGGCACTCACGAACACGTTTAATATTACAATCCTGTACCCTACCCGGAGAGCAATCCACTAGCGAGCCGATACAAAAGCAAAACTCTTTCCTTGCCATGCTTTTCACCTGTTTCTCTAATGAATTGTAAATTTTTAATATAGTACTATCATACCATATTTTCGCGCAAATGAAAATAGCACTTTCCGATTTTTTTCTTCCATATTATTGATTCTGTCTGCTTCCACATTTTGGACATACACTGCCTTCTGTATACACATAACCACATCGATAGCAACACTTTATTTTATGAGTTTCCCTTGCCATATAAGAAATTTTTCTTGACTGCGGCTTCTCCTTCAAATATTCCAAAAAGCGGTTTACTGTATTTTGAAACCCTTCCATATCTTTTATATCTAAAAGACTAGATAACTTCACGTCGGTAGCATTCGGCATCACTGCACAGATACACTTCTTAAAAAATCCCTTTTTTGCCTCGATTTTTTCAATGCTACGTATCTCTAACACATCCGCACTAAATGTGGTTTTATAATACACATGGTCGGGTGTCAGCACAAAACCCTCTGCACCACTCTTATGTCTTGAGGAATCGCATACAAGCAATGGGTATTCATATTTCCGACGATTCCCTACATAGGATTTTAGCGCAACTGCCACCGCGCCTTCCACATCATTCTCCTGACGCAGTATTTTTCGGATGTCACAATAATGTATTCTCTCATTCCCCTGTACATACTTCTCTAGCTCTCTCTCTAATTTACGAATCAATTGTTCTGCTTCATCCGCCTTTAATTTCTGCAAACGCTTGTCTAATTTCTCCAATGCATCTATCTTCAACTCCGGAAGAAACATACCTTCTGCAATCTGCTCATATGCTTCCACGCCTTCATCAAAGGTCACATCTGCCGGTTCCGGACATATTTCAGCAATGGCAGCTTCGTCTATTTTTACAATTCTGTCTCGTATCTTCTGTAACACCGGTTCTATATTTTTTTCTGAAAAATTCATATCCGGCAAGGTATGGTATGCTTCCTGCAAAGCATCTCTGTCCTTTGGATTGTAACGTCTGATAAAACGCTGGATTTCCTGTTTTTCTGCGCTATCACGCTTCTCTTCTAACAGGCTTTCATACTGCGTTATATCCATTCCCACATCTTTGTATTCCTTCAAACGCTCACGATACGTCTCATACTGCTTTTTGCTCAAATCCGACGGGCAGGAGGCTAACAATTGTTCTATCTCCTTTTTAGCAGCCAGCTCTTGAAGATTCCGCAGATTATCTATCATGATCTTTTTCTTATCTTCCGGATACTCCTCCTGTTCAATCTCACGAATGATTTTTCGGATCTCCTTGCATTTTTTATTGCTACAGGAAGCTACCTTTCTTTGCAATTCTTTTTCTGTTCGTTCTTGTAATTCCTGTTCAACTGCCTGCACATACGCGTCCTGCTCCTTTACATTCGTTGATTTACTTTGTACAGACTTTTTCGCTTCCCTTAATTCTGTCAGTGACATAGATGCCACATCAGATGTATTCATTCTTGGCTCCTCTGCCTTCCTGTCAGTCACATTCGAAGTCATATTTTGTTTCTCAGATTTTACACCCTTTTTAGGTGTGACATCAGATTCTACACTTTGCCCGTCTTTTCCATTCATTTTTCCCCGTGAAAAAGGCTGTCTTAAAGAAACCGTTTTTTCTCTTCCTTCCCCCTTATGTGCCAGCTTACTAAATCGCTTTTCACGATTTCTTCCTCTGCCCGTTTCCTCTTCTGAGACTTCATTTTCTTGTGAGGCTTCTACCCCTTCTTGTTCCATGTCTGTTCCATCCGGTTCGAAAGAAATATCCTCATCTTCTGTTTCCCTTGCCACTTCTTCCTTCTCACTTGCATTCTGCTTCCGTTTATTTTTACCATAATCCCGCTCATATTCATTAAAGTTCGGGTTGGTGGTACGGTCACCTTTTTCTCCTGCAATCTCTAAATAGTCTTCATACGCCTGCTTGTCATCTTCAAAATCAAGAAAATATACATCTCCTTCACCAATCAATTTCTCTGGTCTTGGCGTATAGAACCGATTACAACCATTACAGGTGTACATTCTTGCTAAATACACCTTTCCCTCTTTTGTATCGATTGGCACTTCCTTCTTCTCCGGATATACAACCATATGTAACTGATGATGACAATTGGGGCATACATAACTAACCGGATAAAAATTATTACCCAGTCGTTCTTTATCGCCCTCTTTCTTAGCCATCTTAGTAAATGGCGCACGCAGACAGTTCCAACGCATCTGATGCCATAAACCTATCTTTTCATTTTCCTTCTCCTCCGGGTCTTCCTCTTCCTTATCGAGTATCTTCTGTATGACTTCCTCATAAGTTATCTGCATTCCCTCTGCATAGAAGCGAAAATTCTCATCGGTAAAAGACGGCTCCACTTTAATCTCCTGCCATGTATTTGCAAACATCCGGTTCAACTTATTGTAGTCCTGATTCACCACAAGACTTCCTAAAATGCCCCATTTTCCAAATACATACAAGGTCATATTTAACGTGTTGGTCAGCAATGGATTCTTCTCTATCTGCAATGCCAATTCCTCATTCACCGGCACTTCCAACACACTTTCAAATACACGCTTTTTATCAAAACTAAAAAACAGACAGCGGTTCTTTCCATACAGAACCAGGGAATTGTCCAACACCAGAAAAATATTTCCCCAATCTGTGCGCTTGCCCAACGTATTAATTACTTTTTGAAATACCATCTGTAATTCTTTGTTCGCCTTTAAAATAATCATTTTCCCACCCCACCATTCTCTTAAACTGCTCCCTTTCATTATATGCTTAAATATGTATTTTTTCAATAAAAACGCAACATTCCCCACAAAGCGTGCAGACACGCTCTCGCGAATCCAGCTAGTTATTATGCTTGCACACTTTGCCGCGCCGAATTTGGCACGCAGTGCACCTTCCTTTCTAATTCGTGCGCATCATTTTTTATATACCAGTATATAAAAAAAAGCGGCGCAGTCCTAAGACCACACCGCATTTTTTAATTAACCCTTGTAGTAGTTGATCAGACATCCCTTTAAGATGATAGTTCTCTCATCATCTGTTAAATCATCCATCTTTAATGTGAATTCCTTCATGCCTTCATTTACTACATAAGCTGTAAATTCTTTCTTCTTCTGTTCAACACCATCTTTGATATCCGGAATGAACAGATAATCACCATTCTTAAATGGAAGATCGCCTTCCTCAATGATGAATGGAAGCATACCCCAGTTAATCAGGTTAGAACGGTAACGTTTTGTTGCATATTCGTTGGCAATGTTTGCCCATCCGCCTAATACCTTCTGACAGGAAGCTGCCTGCTCGCGAGCAGATCCATCACCTGGTTTTACTGCAAAAATGGTACTACCGATTCCTAAATTGCCTTTTCCAACTTCTGCAAACTTGCCTTTTACCGTATCCATGATTGGCTTTAACTCATCAAATGCTTCTACCGGACATGTGCCAGCCTCGATTGCTTTCTGAGCCTTCTGTACTTCTTTTGCTCTGCCAACGTAAGCCGGGTCTTTTCTGGATAACGTAAACTCAGCTAATCCTAATGGGTTAGAACGATAAGAAGATGTTTCCCCAGATGGAATTAACTCATCTGTTGTGGTAACCGGATCGTGAATCTCAGACACTACCTTTAATAACATGTTCTGAGGAAGTGCTGACATTGCAGGCCAGTCCTTAATATTTGGACCAAATTTAATCTCAACAGAAGGATCTGCTTCTCCCTTGCTGTCAAAGATACGATTTTCATAAATCGTCTTATCGAAATGATATTTTAAGCCCTTGTATTCTACGTCCATATCTGTTGCAGGTGTTAAGAAGCCTTTGTTTGCTGCTGTTGCTGCAATAGAACGTGCATCCATAAGTGCTACAGAAGAAATCTGTCCGTTCTGTAACTTAGAACCTTCACGGTTCGGGAAGTTTCTTGTAGAGTGACGGATACTGAAACCATTGTTAGAAGGTGTATCACCTGCACCAAAGCATGGTCCGCAGAATGCAGTCTTTACAATTGCACCCGTTGCCATTAAGTCAGCCATTGCACCATTCTTAATTAATTCCATATAGATCGGTGTAGAAGCCGGATATACACTTAATGTAAATTCATCTGCACCAATGCTCTTACCTCTTAAGATATCTGCTGCATCACAGCAGTTTTCAAATCCACCGCCGGCACATCCTGCGATAATACCCTGATCTACATACAGTTTTCCGTTGCGCACCTTTTTGTGCAGGTCATATTCAATTTTTCCATCCAGACTGATCAATGCTTTCTTTTCTACATCACAGAGAATGTCATCCAGGTTCGCATTCAGTTCTTCGATGGTGTATACGTTGCTCGGATGGAACGGCATAGCGATCATCGGTTTGATTTTGCTCAGATCGACAACTACCATACCATCGTAGTATGCCACATCACCCGGATTCAGTTCTTTGTAATCTTCCGGACGTTTGTGAATGTCGTAGAAGTCTTTGATCGTATCGTCAGTTCTCCAGATAGAAGACAGACAGGTTGTCTCGGTTGTCATTACATCAATACCGATACGGAAGTCTGCACTCAGAGAAGACACGCCCGGTCCTACGAATTCCATTACTTTATTTTTTACATAACCATTGTTAAATACTGCGCCGATAATTGCCAGAGCCACGTCCTGCGGACCTACACCCGGAGCCGGAGCACCTGTCATGTAAATACCAACTACACCCGGCATATTGATATCGTAAGTCTGGTTCAGCAGCTGTTTTACCAGCTCCGGACCGCCTTCACCCATAGCCATGGTACCAAGAGCACCGTAACGGGTATGGCTGTCAGAACCAAGGATCATTTTTCCGCCGCCTGCCAGCATTTCGCGGGCAAACTGGTGAATAACTGCCTGATGAGGCGGAACGTATACACCGCCGTATTTTTTTGCACAGGTCAGACCAAACATATGGTCATCTTCGTTGATGGTTCCGCCTACCGCACACAGAGAGTTGTGGCAGTTTGTCAGAACGTACGGAACCGGGAATTTTTCCAGTCCTGACGCTCTCGCGGTCTGAATGATACCTACGAATGTGATGTCATGGGATGTCAGTTTGTCAAATTTGATCTGGAGTTTCTCCATGTTGCCGGAAGTATTGTGTGCCTCTAAAATACCGTAAGCAATGGTATTTTTCTTTGCCTCCGCCGGTGTGATGTCTTTTCCTGTTTTTGCTGCAACTTCTGCCGGTTCGGTCACTATTTCTGTACCATTTAACAGATAAGCGCCAGTTTCCAGTAACTTAATCATTTATGTTTCCTCCTTCATGAATTTCATATAGTTTACTACCATTGTTGCTATTTTGAAAGTAAGTGCGTCGTCAAAAACGCGTATATCCAAACCTGTCATCTTCTGCAGCTTTTCCAGACGATACACAAGCGTATTTCTATGTACATAAAGCTGTCTGGCTGTCTCTGAGATATTCAGGTTGTTATCAAAAAACTTGTTGATGGTGGTGACTGTTTCTTCATCAAAGGTATCCGGAAGCTGATCTCCGAACACTTCTTCCATGAACATTTTACACAGCGGAATCGGAAGCTGGTAAATCAGACGTCCTATACCCAATTTGCTGTAGGGTACAATCGTACGTCCTATATAGAAAATACGTCCCACTTCCAGAGCCATCTTGGCCTCTTTGTATGATCTGGACAGGTCATCCAGCTTGTGACTGGGATTGCCATAGGACACACGGACTTTCGTCATCATCTCTGCATTGATCATGTCAACAATCGTGTTTGCCACAGCATGCATATCTTCTGCTGCGTCAGTATCATCCATGCTTTTCACCAGAACAATATTATGGGCGTCCACTGCTGTAATATAATCGCGCATCTGAGCGGTAAACAGGTGCTTCAGCAGTTCCATGGCACCTTCGTTCTGATCTTCTTCCGTCTCGATCAAAAATACGGTCCGCTTCATTTCAATATCAATATGAAGTTTTTTCGCACGGTTATACATATCCACATGGAGCACATTGTCCATAAGCAGATTCTGTATAAAATTCACTTTATTATATTTTTCCCTGTAAGCACTTGTCAACTGCTTAATCTGACCTGCTGCATTCTGCGCAGTTTCCGCATCTTCCGCATCTACATGAAACGTGACACCTGTCAGATTTTTCAGGTCACTTAAAAGTTTCTCCAGTTCCTGGTTCTCTGCCATCTATATTCCTCCTGATGTAATTTCTTTCCCCCGGATAAAAAACTTTATATATATAAGAAAGTATACTTTTCTTTGCGTGCTTCTTAAAATATCACTTTTCTCATATTTATATTGAAAAAGGGTGTGCCCTAAGGCACACCCTTGAGACCACTCTACTATATTAAAGCATTAGTTAGTAATCGTCAACTCTGTTTCTTTGTCAAACAGATGTACTTTGTCCATATCCAGAGCAAATTTTGTATGATCACCTGTTCTTGTTTTGGTGCTCGGATTAACACGTGCAGTCATCTGAGATCCAGCATAGTCAAAGTACAGGAATACTTCTGCACCAAGCAGTTCGTATACTTTGATATCGGATTCGATTACGCTGTTCGGGTTAGCTGCGATGAAGTCAGGAGCATCATGTACATCTTCCGGACGGATACCAAGAGTAACTGTTTTTCCGTCATAACCACCGTCGAGTTCACCGTTTGCGTTGTAATACCGCACAGCCAGTACCGCATCACCAACATTAACTT
>JBGVMW010000253.1:0-2191 GCA_045125095.1 Lachnospiraceae bacterium | reverse complement strand
ATCCCCAGAACAGATTGTTCTTGTCAAGGATTTCCAGTTCTTTCACCCAGTTCCCGAAATGTCTGAATGAATCATCATTAGCCGTGCCGGCCACCATAAAGGTGTTGTCCGAATGCAGATGCAAGTCCAGGACATATTCCTTTGTGTCATTATAATTATAATTATAATTATAGGTACCGACCAGATCATTCCGGTCATACCCTCGTTCGCTTCCCAGTGCAGTCAGGCCGCACAACAGGAAGACAATTGTCATCAAATGTCTTATCGTTCTCATTGTTATATTCTGTTTTAAAGTGTGATTTGAATCCTTCGCCCGCTCCGGTCATCCTAAGCAAAGCGAAGAATCTTATCATATATATATCCGATAATTTCGGGAACGAGGGTTAAGATAAAGATTGTGCGATTCCACTAATATCTTCAATTTTAGATTATCTATCGGACAAACAATATGCATATAATAATCATATCCGACGTCTATCATTACTTTATGTTTCAAATTGACCAGTACGCAATATATATTTTCCCTTAACATATCGCGTAGTATGGTAGCGAGCTGATCCTTGGTAATGCGTGATTTATACTTATATCCGATATGATTATAATCTTCAATATATCCTATTGTAAGATACTTGCAACCTGATTGAGTCATTATATCCACAGCACAATTGATATAATTGTTCTCGACCTCCAGATAATCATCTTCAGTCAGGGTCACTCCTGAAAAAGTTCTTCCGATATCACATATACTTGACCACTCGTCTCTACAATAAACCCCCTGCTCATTATATCCATCTGGTGAATATTTTACAACGTCGTTGGTCTTTCTCGCCCAATATAAATCATTTAGTCGCTTAAATATCCTTTCCTCCAATTTCATAGCTAGTCTCCAATTTTATTTAGTTCTGCATCATATGTACCCATTCTTGTATTTCTATTATATAGATCTTTCTCTTTTTTCGCCATTTTCCAAACACCACCATTATGTCCATCTCTATCAGGAGTAATATAGTTTTTACCATTATAAAAGACCGGCTTTCCATAAGGATATAATCCTTTAACTTTCTTATAACCCTCCTGCAAATGATATCCCCAAAACAGATTGTTCTTGTCAAGGATTTCTAGTTCTTTCACCCAGTTTCCGAAATGTCTGAATGAATCATCATTGGCCGTGCCGGCCACCATAAAGGTGTTGTCCGAATGCAGATGCAGGTTCAGAACATATTCCTTTGTGTCATTATACTTATAGGTACCGACCAGATCTTTCCGGTCATACCCTCGTTCGCCTCCCAGTGCAGTCAGACCGCACAACAGGAAGACAATTGTCATCAAATGTTTTATCGTTTTCATTGTGAATACTTATCTAAATATTAATTATTGAGGATAGCAGGAATGAAAATCATATAATTTATATATTTCGTTTCCATCTATACTTACTGAAAACATCATTTCAGATTAATACTTATAGATATCATTGAGTTCTAAAGATAAAATATCGTTATTGAAAAACTGTATATGAATCTCTTTGTTCTTCAAATCTAGTTTTTTGATTGAATACGCATTATCTACCTTTAATAATTGTTGAAAATCATCTCCTTCAAAGCCAAAGCACCAACCTAGGTTGTAAGCAACAAATACAAGCTGTTGAGCTGGATCACAGACTATGATTCTATCAGAACATTCCTCCGTTTCAAGATTCTCTATGAAAATATAGGTCCCGTTGATAACCTCTTCTTTAGATATTGGATTATAACCAGCATATGCAATTTTATTATTCCTTCTATCTACAATGCAGTACGTTGTATCTTTTCCTACTTCTGTTAAGGCTTTAACGTAATATTTATCTTTGTAATCGCAGCCTTGTATCATAGTCAAGATCAACCCAAGAAGTATTGTGCTAATGAATGACATCTTTATATTCTTCTGTTCCATCTTTATATATTTTAATAATACCTACTTGAGTTTTGGGTCTTAGCCAACGACTTCCTGCACCACCTGTTCTATCAAGTCTTTCCAGACTTCATTCTTGGCTTTATGTTTAGGGGATGATTCCTTGGGATCGTATCTGCATAGCTCCACCCTCTTTTCATACCCTTCCTGCAAGTGATATCCCCAGAACAGATTGTTCTTGTCAAGGATTTCCAGTTCTTTCACCCAGTTCCCGAAATGTCTGAATGAATCATCATTAGCCGTG
>JBGVMW010000252.1:0-1738 GCA_045125095.1 Lachnospiraceae bacterium | reverse complement strand
ATATCCCTTGTCTGATACTTTCCGAAGAAGAAACACAGCCTATCAGTTTGTGGGGACAGCGCCACAAGCAGTATCTAAAGGAGCATAAGCAGTTCCTCTATACCACAATGCTGATTGAGGGTACACTAAACTCCTACCTTGCAGATATTGACAGACAGGCACAGGAGCGTTTGCTCCTGCTGACAAAGCAAATTGCAGAGCAGGAAAATGTGACCAAGCAACTGAAAGCAGATAATGCTATGCTGTGGGTGCAGAAAATGAATGAAATTCAGTCCAGAGTTAGGGAAATCATTTACAGCGAGATTATCTACGCATAACAGAATGAGTGATTGGGGCGGTAAGCCAGCTTTTGGCTTACTGCCCTTGTCTGCTCATAAGCAAAATAAAGAAATACCGTCAATGGCAGTGCTTGCACTGTTCATCGAGACCATTGACGGTATTGCGTATTTTGCTATCGCTATCTTTATTTTTTTACATCTGAGTGATATAATTTATTTGACTGAAGGTCTACTGAAACTTTGAATTTGGAGGAGAAACATAAATGGTTGAATCAAGATGTGGTATTCTGTGTGATGAATGTGAATATAAAGAAAAAACAGGATGTAAAGGATGTATTAATATTGAGAAGCCGTTTTGGGGTGAAAAGTGTCCTGTAAAGAGTTGTTGCGAAGAAAAAGGGAATATTCATTGTGGAATGTGTAGTGAATTTCCTTGTGAATTATTGAATCAATATGCGTATGATGAGAATCAAGGTGATAATGGAAAGCGTATTGTACAGTGTAGATGTTGGAAGAAGGAATGTGACAATGGATGTAACTGGTTAGATGCATATCTGCGGAGTTTTCCATGTGTTATAAGAGATTTTAAGGAAGAGTGGCAATGGATTCGTTACCAAGTCGGTGATAAGATGTTCGCAGCAATATGTAGAGATTCGACAGGAGAACGAGATATTATTACAATAAAGTTAGATGTGATGGACGGAGCGTTTTTACGCCAGCAATATAAAGATATTATTCCTGGATATTACATGAATAAAGCACATTGGAACTCAATCTATTTGGATGGAGAAGTGCCGACAGATATTGTAAAAGAACTTATTGAGAAGTCTTACTATCTGGTAGTTGAAGGGTTGCCTAAGAAAAAACAGAAAGAGATTCTTGAAGAGGGAAGATAGTGAAAATACTATTTTATGGAACTGTGTAAATCGGGAGTTGGTGGTGAGTTATAAATGGATTTAAAAGCAAGAGCAAAGAAAATAAAAACAGATATACCAGCTTTGTTTTTAGCATTGAAAGATAGGGATACACCTATATTTGCAAAGGTGTTTGCCGGAATTACAGTAGCCTACGCACTATCGCCTGTTGATTTGATTCCTGATTTTGTACCAGTGTTGGGATATTTGGATGATGTGATTTTGTTACCAATGCTGGTAGCATTAACAATTAAGTTAATTCCAAAGGATGTGCTTGAAAGAAATCGTAAAGAAGCTGATGGCTTATGGGATAATGGAAAACCAAAGAAGTGGTATTATGCTATCCCGATTATTCTGATATGGGTACTGTTAATTACACTGATAATAAATGCAATAGTATAAAGAGAATTTGAATTTTTTAGAGTAAAGGAGCATTTATATGAGATTAGATGGATATGGTTTATTCGTAAATGATATGGCGACAATGATTAGATTCTACAGAGATGTACTTGGCTTCGAAATTAAGGAAAATGAAAACACTGATAA
>JBGVMW010000251.1:0-2065 GCA_045125095.1 Lachnospiraceae bacterium | reverse complement strand
TGTGCCTCGGACAATGCTGTCATCAATAATGACCAGATTGTCGATATAAGGCCTCAGACTTCCGTGTGTTATATCATAGACGTGGGCAGCAAGGTCATTGCGAGTGTTGCCTTCAGCAATGAAGGTCCTCAATTTTATATCCTTGATGGCTACCTTCTCACAGCGTATCCTCATCGACAGGATTCTCTCCAATTCATTATGGTCTGGATTATGCCCAAGATCCTCTATCTTCTGTATCTTTAACCGATTTAGATAATTATCCAGTCCCTCTAACATCCCATAAAATGCTACTTCGGCAGTATTGGGTATAAAGGAAAAGACGGTATGCTCTATGTCATAGTCAATGGCTTGCAAAATGGAAGGGATCAGATTTTGCCCTAAGCGCTTGCGCTCATTGTAAATATCCCTGTCGCTACCGCGCGAGAAGTATATACGTTCAAAAGAACAAGGTCGTACATCCTGCCGTGGATTAATCTGCGATAGATGCATTTTTCCTGACCTATTAAGTATTATAGCCTCGCCTGGCTGCAATTCGTGTATGGTTTCAATTGGAACATTCAGTGCAGTCTGGATTACAGGGCGTTCTGAAGCTAGAACCATTACCTCATCATCCATATAATAAAAAGCCGTACGTATGCCCCAAGGATCACGCACGGCAAAAGAGTCTCCGCTACCGATTATGCCGCAAATGACATAACCTCCGTCCCATTGAGGACTGGATGTCTGCAATACATTTCGGAGATCAATTCTTTCCTCTATTCGTGCTGTCAGCTCCCGTCCTTCCCATCCTTCGTTACGGCACTCTTTATAAAGCCTTTCAACCTCTCTGTCGAGCCGATGGCCAATCTGTTCCAATATGATATATGTATCGGCATATTTGCGTGGGTGCTGCCCCTCTGAGGTTATTTGGGCAAAAACCTCATCAACATTGGTCAGATTGAAATTTCCACAAACGGCGAGGTTCTTTGCCCTGTAATTGTTTCGACGCAAAAAAGGATGGATATAATCCAGACCGCTTCGTCCTGTGGTGGAATATCGCAAATGTCCCATATATAACTCCCCGGCAAATGGGAGAGTTTGTTCTGCCAAGAGGGCATCTTGCAGTTGCTCCTGCTTGAGGGAACGATAATTATCGTGTATCGTGTTGAATATTTCCGATATGGCATTTGTCCCGATGGCTCGCTCGCGGAACATATACTCCTCCCCCGATGAGGCATTGAGCTTTACGCAAGCTATTCCAGCTCCTTCCTGACCACGATTATGTTGCTTCTCCATTAACAGGTAGAGCTTATTGAGTCCCCACATCCAAGTTCCATACTTGTGTTGGTAGTGCGAAAGTGGCTTAAGTAAACGCACCATAGCCACGCCACATTCATGTTTTAATTGTTCCATATCTATTAAATTATGATGCAAAATTACTTTATATGACATAATCATATTCTCCCAAAAGAATGTTTTGAAAAAGTAAAATTGTTCAACTTTAATAATTAAAGTTTTTTCTCGCAATTTGTTTGATAATAAAAGAAAATCAGCGTTATTTTATTAAATACATAAAAGTAATCTATTTTATTCCTGAAATATCACGGTGCAAATATTACAACTTTCAATCTATCTCACTAATTTTGCAGCGTATTAATGATAATTCAGAATTCCTAATACACTTGCGTATGGCACTTTTGAATGAATACTTTTTAGAGTTACCGAACGATGATTTATTCTCTGATGTGGCGAAAAAAATCAACACATTCAAAGTCTTGCGTCCGCATGCAGAACTTATTGATTTGGGGATAAATGATGTAACTAGTCCTTTACCTTCATCTATTATAGAAGCAATGCATAAAGCCGTTGATGACATGGCTGATTCTACAAGATTTCACGGATATGGACCGGAACAAGGGTATGAATTTCTTAGAGATTCAATCATTAAAAACGATTTTAATACCCGAGGAATCCATTTGATGCCTAATGAGGTATTCATAAATGATGGAGTAAAGAGCGAAATAGGTAATATCGGGGATCTATTACGTAGTGACAATACAATCGGAGTCATTGATCCGATATACCC
>JBGVMW010000250.1:0-23549 GCA_045125095.1 Lachnospiraceae bacterium | reverse complement strand
TTGATGTTATCCGTGGAAAGCAGTCCAATGTAAATGCTGACTTTATCCCTTTTATTGAGAAGGGCTTACAGCAGTATGCAGACGAGGTGGAAGCGAAGCTTCGGGAGATTAAGGTGGATTTACTGCATGAGAATATTGTGTATGTGGGTGGTGGTGCCTGCGTAATGAAGCGTTTTGGAAGAACGCAGGGCAGAAACATCCAGTATGTAACGGATGTGAAAGCCAATGCCATCGGTTACCGTTATCTTGCAGAAAATCTGGGATAGGAGGCTCTTATGGGAAATGCTATATCTTTTCGGTTAAATCCGAAATGTGAAAGTGACAGAAAAATCCTTGCGTGGTTGGAGGAAAAATCCAGCCAGCCGGGATATCTGAATCAGACAGAGCTTATCAAACAGGCATTACTTAATGCTATGGAAAGTGAGCAAAGGGGTATTCGGGAAAAGGAAATTACAGAATGGATGGAGCAGGCAATCAAAAGCATGGCAGAGGAATTTACTAAGGTAGTGCAGGAGTCCTCACAGAATGTGGCTAACAATATGTTTGCCGGAGTTCTGGGGGCAATGGCACAGCAGATGAATATGGGAGTTGTTCCTATGGCTCCGATGCAGATGGCTGGTGTGGTTCCTAATGGTATGACGGTTGCTGTACCGAATGTAATGCCTTCTGCTATAGCAGCTAATGTGCCGGAGCCAACGGTTCCCAATAATGAGCTTGCCGCAGATACTTCCAAAGCTATGGATAGTGCCACAAAAAATATGCTTGGAAGCTTGTTTGATATGGATGATGAGTAAGAAAATGAAATATCACAGTATGACGGACTGTCTTACAAAAAGGTGCCTTGTATGAGGAAATGACCTTATCTGTAAGACAGTTCTTTTTCTATGGGAAAAGCTGTGATATGAAATTCTTACGAAGCCAGCCAAGCCTTTGGCAAAAAAATAAAGTATGCTTGCAGGCTTTATTTTTTGGACCATAAGGCGGTAGAAGCTGGGGCTTGGGGATGCCAAATCCCCAACAAGTTCCTGCCCGTGTATATACAGGGCGGAACTTGCTCTACCTTATGCGACGTATCCGGAGCTTATGCCGACTTTGGTCGGCACGCATCAGCGAAAAAAGGATTTCTTGGGAATAGTGATGCGCAAGCTTTGGTGAGATTTCTGATGGGGAATGTGATTAGTGGATTTTCTGTAAGACGGGTGTATGACAGAGTTCTATATAATCGGCGAGCAGATATGCGCGGGCAACGAGCCAAGCGAGAATGCTTGCGTTCTCATTTGGCGACTGCCGCGACAGCGAACAGTTTACTGTGAGCTTACGAGCCACAACTGACTTCTAAAGGAAATATTCGTGAGTGCAACGAGCGTATTGGTGAGCGACCTTAGGGGAGCGAGGCTATGCACGGGAGGGGAGATGCAGAATCTGCATCGGGGAAAACCATCTGCCGTATCCGGCAGTGTAATAGTTCTATTGGAGTAGCAATTAACAATTTATATTTTGTAGGTACGAGGAAGCAGGTATTTATTGCCTGCTTTTTTCTGTGCTAGATTGGAGGAATTTATGAGAAATACAGATAAAAAGAAAGAAAATATGGTTCTGATGTCCATGCGTATATCAGCAGAAGACAAGGAAGAGATTGAAGAAAAAGCAAGAAAGACGGGACTTAGCACATCGGAATATATCAGACGGTGTGCACTGGGGAGAAAGCTTCCCTGTTATGGTGATACCGGTCTGTTGAAGGAGTATTCTGTGCAACTGGGTAAGATTGGTTCTAACCTAAACCAGATAGCAAAGCACTTAAATGGTGGCGGTGATTTTTACAGCATTTATTATGAATTAAAGGAAGCCATAAGGGAGGTACTTAATTTGAAATTTAAAATTCTTCCGGCATTGGAGGATGTTGCCTGTGGAAAGAAACGCAGGCGTAAGAGAAATAAGGAGGACGAAGAATAATGGCGATTTTAAAGCATTTTTCGGTGAAAAATAGGTTCTATTCATCGGCGGTGGAGTATCTTACCTGCCAGTTTGATGAATATACCAATAAGCCTGTATTGGATGAAAAAGGCAGAATACAGGAGCGTGAGAATTATCTGATTGCAGGTGTGAACTGTGATGTGGACAGCTTTGGTGCGGAATGTATTGAGGTTAATCGTCTGTATGGCAAGAATAATTCCATAAAGGATGTAAAGGCGCACCATTATATCATCAGCTTTGAGCCAAATGACCCTATTACTATGGAGCAAGCTTTGGAATTTGGTAAGCAGTGGCTTTCGGCATTCGCACCGGGGCATCAGGCAGTGGTGGCAGTTCATCCCGATGGTCATAATGGCAGTCAGAATATGCACATTCACATGGTTATCAATTCCGTTAGAAAGTATGCCGGAAAGCAATGCAGGTGGCATGATAAGCCCTGTGAGTGGAAGCAGGGCTGTAAGCATAAAAGTACTGGGAAGATGATGTTCCATGCAAAAAAGTGGGTAATGGAGAAGTGCATTCGTCTTGGCTTTGGTCAGGTGGATTTGCTAGCTAAGAAGCATACGGATAATTACTGGGTGGAAAAGCGTCTGATGAATCAAAATGCCAAGGATGGTGTTGGTGTTACTTCTAACAGAGAACTGATTCGGGATACCATAGACAAGCTATTGCCTTTTGTGGATTCCTTTGAGCAGTTGGTGGAATGCCTGCAATTTATGTATAACTGGAAGATTCGTGTTACGAATAAAACAGTGACATTTTCCACGCCGGATATGAAGCAGGGCATCCGTGGAAATAAGCTGGGAGAGGGTTATGGTAAGGCAGAGCTTGTGGAGAGAATAGCAACGGTTGTGGAGGAGCGGAATGCGGAAAAAGAGGCTCGCAGAATTGCTGAGGAAGAAGCAAGGGTAAAAGCAGAGGCACTTGCCAGAGAAGAAGCTGCCCGAAAGGAAAGGCAGTTGCAGGAAGAGCGAGAGCAGAGAGAACTTCTTTCACGAAAAAGAAAGCTGGGATTTAGCAGAAATAGTGTTCAGCAGGATTACTGTAACAAAGAACTTGCACGGGAGGAGTGGAATAAAGATTATGTGGATTATCTGCAATCACAGTTTATAAATGTAAATGATGTAGCCGGATTTACAGAGGAAGAACTTACAGCACCGATTCTGACCAGAGAAGAATTTGAAATGCAGCAGGCAGTAAAACTTTATCGGGAAAAGGCTCACAAAGCGGGAGTGCTTTGGGATGAGGCTTTATGTGAACTTTCTAGTGTGAATCATGAGTGGAAATGGGACTATATGGTTTATCTGGAAGATATCAAGTACAAGGATATTTCAGATGTAACTTTGGGTGATGCAAAGGAAGAGATTCTATCTTATGAGGAATTTGCTGATTTGAAGGATGCGAAAGAGAAACGAGTGCAGGATACTGAAAGGGTTGAGAGTGCGGTTGATACAACAGATGAGCCCCAGGCTGTTGTAGTATCAGAGAAAGTGGAGTCTGAAATTTCAGAAATAGAAGAAGCTGTATCAGAAGAGGCAGAGGTTGTACCTGAGGTAATTGATTATACTAAGCTGTCGATTGAAGAACGTGCGGTAATTCTATCGGTTCCTACGGATGACTATGAAGCAGAGTATGATGCATATTGTCAGCGTATGGGATATACGGCAGAAAAGATGAAGAGTATTCGTTATAAGATGACTGTATATGATGAATTCTTGGAGGAATATAATTACCGAAAGATGCATTATGGTGTAAGGAATGATTCGAGAAGTATAGCCGTTTCAGATAGGAATAGGGGAGCGAGGTAATAAGTGAGTACGGAAACTTGAACTATTAATTATTGCGGCGAACGGTAATATGTCAGCGGTTCGCAGTCTATAAAAATTTATAGAAAACATGAGTAGAGTGCAAAAATTTAAGCTGCATGAGAAAACGCAAATGATTTCTCATGCAGCTTTAGTTTACCTATATTTCTTTCTTTTTACAAAAGAGTTGATTTTTTTACAAATGCGATACACTTCATTACGTAAATCAGAATTTGTTAACAACGAATTTACAGACATTTTGCGAAAGGTTGATAGAAAGAGAGTTTCTGAGGTTATAAAATGAATTTGCAATTGAGAAGAAATTATAAAAAGTGAAAGAAAAGGAGAGAAGAAATGAAAAGAAAGAATATGTTAACCAAATCATTAGCAATTGCAACAACTCTTATATTAGGACTTGGATGTTTGGCAGGCTGTGGTTCATCAGAAGAAGCAACAACAAAAGCACCGGAAGAAAAAAAGGAACAAACAGCGGAGTCAGAAATAGAAGTTGAGGAAGAAAAAAGTGACGATTATGCAGATACAATCACATTAGTGTGGTATCCAAACGAATCAGCAGATAACTTTACAGCTACCAGAGAAGATGTTGGAAACTTAATTGAGCAGGCAACGGGTAAGAAAGTAGAACAGAAATTAACAACAGATTATACCATAGCAATTGAATCTGTTTCCAGCGGTTCCGCACAGATTGGATGTATGTTTGGTGCAGAAGGATATATTCAGGCAAAAAATGCTAACAATGCAGTAGATGTATTGTTTGTAAACTCTGGAGCATCCGGAACATTAGATGATGCAATGTACTACAGTTTCATCGCTTCAAAGGAAGAGAATGCAGAAGAATATGCAGATGGAGATTCCTATTCTATCCAGAACATTGTTGGTAAGAAGATGTCATTTGTATCTAACAGCTCTACATCAGGATTTAAAGTACCTACGAATGCCATCGTTTCTTACTTCAGTGCAGATAGCGAATGGGCAAATTTAACAGTAGATGACCTCATGGAAGGCGGTAGTGATATGTTCTTTAGTGAGGTATTATTCGGTGGTTCTCATCAAGGCTCTGCGTTCAATTTAATCTCCGGTAAAGCAGATGTAGCTGCTTTCTGTGATTCAGAAATTGCACCATATGCAAGCTGCGTAGAGGGAGAAGAAAAACAGGTAGGTTCTGTATATGAAATTAACGAAGGCGCAGAAGCACCATTTGACACTGTAACAGGTGAAAAATTCAAGGTTATTTTTTCCACTCCGGTTATGAATGGACCGTTTGTATATAATTCAGAAACACTTAGTCCAGATGATGTGGCAGCAATTCAGGCATTGTTCACATCGGATGAAGTAGCTAATAATGAGAAGATTTTCTATCCGGCAGATTCAGAAGAAGCAACCGGTGCATATAAGAAAACTGCAGATGAAAGATTCGTTACGGTAGAAGATTCCTGGTATGACCCGATTAGAAACATGCAGTAGATAAATAAATGGAGATTACAAAGTATGCCAATTCTAGAATTTAAAAATGTAAGTAAGGTTTACGATAATGTAACGAAGGCGTTGGAAGACATAAACTTTACAGTAGAAGAAGGTGAATTTGTATCCATCATAGGCCCTTCGGGCGCAGGCAAATCAACACTCTTAAGATGTATCAATCGCATGATTGATACATCTGAGGGTGTGGTTATGTTGGATGGACAGGATATCACCCATGTAAAAGGAAAAGAACTTCGTGGTGTCAGAACCAAAACCGGTATGATTTTTCAGCATTATAACTTAGTAGACAGACTTAGTGTTATTGAAAATGTTTTGCATGGTACTTTGGGAAAGAAATCAACCCTTAGTGGAATGGTAGGACATTATACAGAAGAAGAAAAAAATACCGCTTTTGAAATATTAAAAGAGTTAGGACTTGAACAGCAGGTCTATAAGCGTTGTGATGAACTTTCAGGAGGTCAGAAGCAGCGTGTAGGAATTGCAAGAGCCATTATGCAGCAGCCAAAACTGATTTTATGTGATGAGCCCATTGCATCCTTGGATCCAAAAGCTTCCAAAACCATCATGGATCAGTTAGCTGAGATTAATAAGAACAAGAAGATAACCTGCATTGTAAATTTACATCAGGTGGATGTTGCAATGAAATATTCCCAGAGAATTATTGGTGTTGCAGGAGGAAAAATCGTATACGACGGTTCGCCTGAGAAATTGGATCAGGAGACAATTCACAGAATTTACCAGTCAAGTGCAAGCGACTTGATTACAGATATTAGTGGAGGTAGTGATGGAGAATAGGAAAGATTCCGTTTTCCGTAAAAGGAAAATGTCATATGCAAGTGTAATACTTACGGTTGTAGTGCTATATCTGGTTGCCTCTGTTGTAACTGAGTTTCGCTTTTCGGATGGGTTAAAGTCCTTTCCGGAGGCGGGGCTTTGGATGTTAGATAATCTGATACCGAATGCCCAAGCCCTTGAGAGATTACCAAAGATTATAGACAGACTTATTGAAACGGCACTTTTATCCGTAGCCGTTACTTCTTTGGCAGCAGTTGCTGCATTTGCATTCAGCTTGTTTGGATCTAAGACTTTGAAGATAAATGCGTTTGTGAATCAGATGGTACGTATTGTAGCAGCATTCTTTAGAAATGTACCGGATGTTGTATGGGCAATGTTACTGATGTTTTCTTTTGGACAGAACATCTTAACCGGATTTTTTGCATTATTTTTTACCACATTTGGAATGTTAACCAGATCTTTTATTGAGACCATCGATGAAGTAAGTTCTTCCTGCGTGGAAGCACTGGATGCAACCGGTGCAAACTTTGTACAGATTGTATTTCAGGGCATTATCCCATCGTCTTTAACGGGAATTATATCCTGGGTACTTTATATGATTGAGAACAATATTAGAAGTTCCACCTTAATTGGTATCCTGACAGCAACAGGAATTGGCTATTTGTTTGATATGTATTACAAACGATTAGAGTTCGGTTCTGCAGGTCTGGTGGTACTGTCACTTGTTGTTTTGGTAATCGTGATTGAAACGATTTCTATTCAGGTAAGAAAGGTGATTGCATAATGTCAGAGTTAGTAGTTGAAAAACAGGGTGTTTTTGGTAAGGATTCGGGAGAGCCGGAAGTAGTGGTGCTGGAAAAAAATATTTTTGGTAAAACCAGAATCGCAGCCCACAGCAAAAGTAATGTAGCAATCCGCGTGCTTATAGCAGCACTGGTGTTCATTACGATTTATGCATTTGCAACTTTTGATTATAAGGATATTAATTTTGCAGAAGCCATAATGGCTACTCTTGGAAATATAAAAACTGTATTTTTAGAGCCTGCACTAAAATACGATACCGTAACAGGTATTCTGTATCAGTTATTTGTAACCTTTTGTCTGGGTGTTTTATCTACCATTTTTGGAGCAATTCTTGCACTGTTTTGTTCTTTGTTCTGTGCGAGAAATATTTCATCTCCAAAGGTAGCCGGTGTAATCAAAAGCCTGGTTGCAGTGGTACGTGCCGTTCCTACCGTTTTGTGGGTATTGATTTTTGCAGTGTCTGCCGGGCTGGGAAGTGTAGCCGGTGTGGTAGGTCTTACTTTTCATAGTTTTGCATATTTGACGAAGATGTATTCCGAGGCCATCGAAGAAATCGATGAAGGTACCATTGAAGCACTTCGTGCAAATGGGGCTAATTTTTGGCAAATTGTCTGTCAGGCTGTGATACCTGCCAGCATTAGTTATATCGTGGCATGGACGTTTATGCGTTTCGAAATTAACTTTGCAAATGCCATAGCAATGGGAGCAGCGGCAGGAGCCGGCGGAATAGGATACAACCTCTTTATGGCAGGTAGCTTTTATTTTGACTTGCATGAGATGGGATTTCTTACCTATGTGGTAGTCATCGCCGTTATTATTCTTGAGACAATTTCTACAAAAATCAAAAGAAAGGTTAAGTAACATGGAAAAGCGACGTTTATTTAAGATTCTGGCCAAAACTGATAGAACAGTTGTAATAGATATGGCAGAAAAAGTAAAGCAGAAAAGTGAAGTGGTTGTGGTAAAAGAGCCAGAGAAGGCTCTTACCATGATTAAAATGAGAGAGCCGGTAAAAGAGAGTCTCTTTTATTTGGGAGAAGTAATTATTACAGAAGCTACTGTATCGGTAAATGGTATCAATGGTACTGCCGTAACTATGGGAGATGATTTTGATAAAACATTGTCCATGGCAATTATTGATGCAGCATATAATGCAGATTTGTTTGAAGAGGAAAGTGTATTACTGGAGTTAGAAAAAGAACAGATTAGTAAAGAAGAGAAAGAAAACGCCATGTTCATGAAAACAATGGTGAATTTCCATTCTATGGATTCGGAGGCATAAGCGTATGAAAAAGTTACATAGTTTTGATGAAGTTTTCGATGGTCAGAAAGTGTTCCGTAAAGTTTTAGAAGCAATGTCCAATCCGGGTAGAAGGGTCTCCATTGCAGAGCAGTCAGAAAAGATGCATAGCGATGGTAAAGTATTTTTAGCAATTGGAATGACACTTTTGGATAATGAGGTAACCTTTGCAACCTGTGGGAATCAGGAACTGGCAGAGAACATGTCACTCATTACTCTTTCTAAGGAAGAATCATTGGAAAATGCAGATTTTATATTTGTTGAAGACGGAAACAAATTAGAAGAAGTAATAGAAAAAGCAAAAAGCGGAACCTTAGAGGATCCTCAGAAATCTGCAACCATCATTATTAAAACAGATAAAGCGTGCAGTAAAACATTACATTTGTACGGAGCAGGTATTGATGGCACACTGCAGTTAGAAGTACCTGATATAACGGTGAAAGCAATAGAGCTTAGAAAACAGCAGAATTATGAATATCCTCAGGGAATTGATTTTATATTCGTTACAGCTGACGGTGAATTATTCAGCATTCCAAGACTTGTTATGACGAAGGAGGAACAGTAATGGCATATGTAGCAGTATCCGGTGGAGAAGAGGCCATCGAAGAAAGTATTAAGCTATTAGATTATTATAGAAGTGGAACTGAAAAAGATCTTGACTTAGAAGTGATTGAGAAGAAGATGTCTCTTCTTATTGATAAAATTATGAGTGAGGCGGGATTATATGCACCTAAATATGCAGCACTTGCGTTAAAACAGTGCGAAGGTTCTACCGAGGAAGCCGTATTTTTGCTTAGAGCATACCGTTCCACATTAAAAAGAACCTTTTATACCAATGTAACAGACACGAGAAATATGCGGTTAATCAGACGTATTTCTGCGGCTTTTAAGGATATTCCGGGCGGACAGATACTTGGCGCAACCTATGATTATACCCATCGTCTGTTAAATTTTAATTTAAAAAATGAAGATGCAAAAACTTTGCATCAGAATATGCAGGATAAGATAGATGGACAGGAAAGAGAAGAAATCACACCGTGTGGCCGTGTATCAGACGAATTAAAAACAGAAGGTCTGATTGAAACATTTGAAGAAAATAATGAACAGCCATTTGATGTTACCGAGAATCTGTTAGAGTTCCCAACACCAAGAAGTGCAAGACTCCAGACCTTATCAAGAGCAGACACAGGCTTTATCTCCGGACTGGCCTATTCTGTACTTCGAGGATTTGGACAGGTACATCCTACGGTAGGTGAGCTTAGAAGCGGTTATGTGGAATTAGAAGTGCCTTATATGAATTCAGATGAGGAAAGTATCTATATTGGAGAAATCCTTATGACGGAAGTAGAAGCATTTAACTCAGCAGACGATAAGGATCAGTTAAAGTTAGCCTGTGGTTATGGTGCAGTTTTCGGAAGAAATGAGAATAAAGCCATCGCCATGTCTGTTATCGACAGAGAATTGGAAACAGGGGGAGATTATCCACCACAGGATGAGGAATTTGTACTGATGCATGGTGACTGTATTGAGATGAATGGATTTATTTCCCATTTGAAGTTGCCGCATTATGTAACATTCCAGTCGAAGTTAGATGCAGTAAGAAAGACAAGAGGGCAAAAAAATGAGTAGAAGTATGGAATATAATTATGCATTTCTGGACGAAGGTTCCAAAAGAGAAATTAGACGCAGCATTTTAAAAGCAGTTGCGATTCCGGGCTATCAAGTACCATTTGGCTCCAGAGAGCTTCCAATCGGAAGAGGTTGGGGAACCGGGGGAATACAGCTTACCTTATCTTTAATTGGACCGGAAGATACCCTTAAGGTTATCGATCAGGGTAGTGATGAAAGTGTAAATGCAGTAAACATCAAGAAATTTGTAGGACTTTGTACAGATGTGGAAACCACAACAGATACTCACAAAGCGACGATTATCCAGTCCCGTCACAGAATCCCGGAAATAAAATTAAGAAATGACCAGATTCTTGTATTCCAGGTACCGATTCCGGAGCCTCTTCGTATTGTGGAGCCAAAGGAAGAAGTAACTAAGAAAATGCATGCAGAAAAGGACTATGCACCAATCTGGTTACAGTTATATGAAAGTATTATCAAGTACGGAAAAGTAACTATTCCAACGGAATATCCATGTATGGTAGAGGACAGATATGTGATGTGTCCAAGTCCGATTCCAAAGTTTGATAATCCAAAGTTACATGATTCGGATTGTCTGTACTTGTTTGGAGCAGGCAGAGAGAAGAAGATTTATGCAATTCCACCACACACCAAGGTGGTTTCCCTTGCATTTGATGATGTTCCTTTTGAGAAAGAGAATTTTGCAGGAAAGAAATGCCGTCTTTGCGGAAGTACCAATACCTATTTGGATGAAATGTTTGATTCCGTAACCGGCGAAAAATTTTATCAGTGTTCAGACACATCCTACTGCAAGGAGGTACGTAGCAAATGAATATAAATGAAAAGCCTGTATTGCAGGTGAAAAACCTTACCGTTCGTTATGGAGATGGCTGCCCTGAGTGCAAGAGCCATTTAGAGAAAAACAGATGTACCGTTTGCGGAACTGTATGGGCTGCAAATGATATCTCTTTAGAAGTATTCCCTGGGGAAGTGCTTGGAATCGTAGGAGAAAGTGGTTCCGGTAAATCCACATTGATGCAGAGTTTGTATTTTGACGTAGAACCAACCTCAGGAAACGCCTATTTAAGTGGCTATGAAGAGGGCGAAAAAGATATCTGGCAGGCAAGTGCTGCAGAAAAGAGAAAAATCAAGAACAATGTTATGGGTATGGTATACCAGAACCCAATCCGTGGCTTGCGTATGGATTATTCTTCTGCTTCAAATATTGCAGAAAAAATCATTGCAGCAGGAAGCAGGAATGCAGGTCAGATGACAGAACGTGCCAAAGAGTTATTAGAGGCAGTAGAGATTCTGACTTCCAGAATGGGAGAAGCACCGAAGAATTTCTCAGGTGGTATGCAGCAGAGAGTACAGATTTCCAAGGCATTGGCAAACAATCCTTCCATTTTATTATTGGATGAGGTCACTACAGGTCTGGATTTATCTGTACAGGCAAAAGTTTTAGATTTAATTCGAAAAATTAAAAATAAATATGGAATTTCTATTTTATTAGTATCCCATGATCTTGCAGTTATTCGAATGCTGGCAGACAGAACTGTAGTAATGCTGGATGGACAGATTATCGAAAGTGGACTTACCGATCAGATTTTGGAAGATCCGCAGCATGCGTATACCCAGCAGTTGGTGCACTCATTATTATAAGGAGAAAATTTCATGATTGAAATAAAAAATGGAAGAATTGTTACGCCGGAAGAAGTGATCGAAGGCAAGTCACTTTTAATCGAAGATGGGCGAATATATGATATCTGTGAATTTGAGGGACAGGCAGATAAGGTCATTGATGCACACGGTAGATATGTGATGCCGGGATTTGTCGATGTGCATAATGATCAGGTAGAAAAAGTGGTAAATCCACGTCCAACCGCACTCTTTGATTTTGAGCTTGGATTAAAGGAAGCAGAAAAAGAACTGCTGCAGCAGGGAATCACAACCATCTATCATTCCTTTTCCCTTCATCAGATAAAGCTTTTGGACACAAATCCTTTAAGAAAAAAAGAAAATGTAGAGAAATTAGCAGAGTTAATTGCAGATTTACATAACAGACAGCATTTGGTTCATCATCGTTGTCATCTGAGATTAGAAATGGATTATCTTGAGGCATATGATATCGCTAAAGATATGATGGAACGAAATCTGGTAAACGAGATTTCTTTTATGGATCATACACCGGGACAGGGACAGTATAAGGATCTGGAAATATACAAAAGATCCGGATATCATTGTGAAAACATGACTAATGAAGAGATTATGAATCTGCACGAGGGAAAGCCGAAATTGACTTTTGGGCAGATGACGGAATTAACAGAAATTGCACATGCAAAAAATATTACTGTTGCCTCTCATGATGATGATACCACAGAGAAATTGGAAATGAATCAGGAGATAGGCGTGGATATCAGCGAGTTCCCCATTACAATGGAAGTGGCCAAAGAAGCGAAGAAAAAAGGCTTCTATACCGTAGTGGGTGCACCGAATATTCTCTTGGGCGGTTCTCATTCCGGAAATATGTCAGCAGCAGATGCAATCTTAAATGACTGTGGAGATATTCTTTGCTCGGATTATTATCCGCAGGCGATGTTGCACAGTATTTTTATCATGCACCATAAACACGGGGTATCCATTCCGGACATGGTAAAGAGAGTTTCCTTAAATCCGGCAAAAGCCACCAGAATTGATCAGGAATATGGCTCTTTGGAAAAGGGAAAGAGAGCGGATGTGCTCATTGTAGATGAAATTGATGGCTATCCGGTGATAACCCATGTACTGGTAGACGGAAGAACCACTTCCAGAGTTGAGTATAGGAGATAATGAAAATGAAAATTTTAGAGATAAAAGACCTTACAAAGAATTTTTATCTGCATGGTGCAGGCAAAGAGATTAAGTCTTGTAAGAATGTAAACTTTTCCTTAGATGAGGGACAGTTTATTGGAATTGTAGGCTTGTCTGGAGCAGGAAAATCAACCATTTTAAAGTGTATTAACCGTTCCTATCTTACCACCCAGGGGGAGATTTTATATAACAGCGAAGCCTTTGGAGAAATTGATTTAGCCAAAGCTTCTGAAAGAGAAATTCTTTACCTTAGAAAACATGAAATCGGTTATGTTTCACAGTTCTTAAATGTTATGCCAAGAACGACCGCAAAAGAGCATGTTATGAATGCATTGTTGGAATCCGGTGAAGGGGAAGTTGCGGCAAAGGCTAAGGCAGAGGAGATGTTATCCTACTTTAAATTATCCGAAGATTTGTGGGACATCTATCCAAACACCTTTTCCGGTGGAGAACGTCTTCGTCTGAACCTGGCTCACACCATGGTGAAGAGACCAAGATTCATGCTGTTAGACGAGCCGACAGCGTCTTTGGATAATAAGACAAAAGTGCTGGTAAAAGATATGTTAATTCGATTAAAAGACCAGAAAACCAGTATGATTGGTATTTTCCATGATTTAGAGTTCATGGATGGTGTATGTGACAAGGTGTTTAATATTTCGGAGGGAAAGATTGTATGATAAAGGCAGATATGCATATTCATTCAACAATTTCAGACGGAAGTTATACTATGGAAGAAATCGTAGCAATGGCTGAAGCAAAAGGGCTTCATGCCATTGCAATTACAGATCATGATACATTTTCCCATGCGGCAAAACTTCCGAAGAGTGATAAAGTAAAAGTACAGGCAGGTGTAGAAGTCTCAGCCTTTGATTACAATAAAAATTTCAGAGTGCACATCCTTGGATTTGGAATCAAAAATCCGGAAATTTTAGAAAGAGCTGTAGGACCTACATTGGAGGCTCGTCATAATAATTCTCTGCGTCAAATCGAGATTTTAAGACAACATGGATACGATATTGATATCGAACAAATGGCAAAGGCAGATGGCAAATACATTTACAAACAACACATTATGGACTGGTTGTTGCACCATGGAAAAGTAGAAGAGTTGTTTGGAGAATTCTATTATTCCACCTTTAAAAACAATGGAATTTGTCATTTTGATATCGAATATATCAGTCCTCTGGCAGCAGTCAGAGCAGTAAAAGATGCCGGTGGTTATGCGGTTCTCGCCCATAGTGGTCAACAGCAGAATTTTGAACTGATACCGGGATTAGTAGAAGCCGGTCTGGATGGACTGGAGTTGAACCATCATGCAAATTCTGACAAAGATAAAGTCATCATAAGAGAATATGCGGACAAGTACAATTTGTTCTTAACCGGTGGCAGTGACTGCCATGGCAGATACGAAGCAGGCTCTCCGGAAGTGGGAGATTATCTTGCTGAGCAGAGTGGTGCGGAAGCGGTATTTGGAGATTGCATGTAGGGAGAAAATTACATGGAGAATAAAGTATTGCTCGTTCTGGTAGACGGATTACGTCCGGATGCATTGGAACGAAGTACACATCCTTTTTTTAAAAATTTTATACATAAATGCACATATACCAAAAAAGGATCAAGTGTGTATCCTTCTGTGACTCTGCCTTGTCATATGTCAATATTTCACAGTGTGGCTCCAGATAGACATGGAGTAATGGATAATATATATGTTCGTCCTGCTCACCCTATAAATGGGCTTTTTGAGGTGCTTGCCAGCTATAAAAAAGAATCTTTTTTCTTTTACACATGGGAAGAATTAAGGGATATTGGAAGACCTGGAAGCTTGTCCTGTCAGGAATTTTGCAGTCATGCCAGATATGGAAAAGAAGCGGATATCCGTATGTGTCAGCGTACCATAGAAGCATTGAAAAAAAAACAGCCGGATTTTATGTTTTTTTATTTGGGACATCCGGATGAAGTAGGGCATGACCATGGCTGGATGAGTCAGGAATATTTAGAGGCGGTAGATTTTGCATCGGAGAATATTGAAAAAATCGTAGAAGTGCTTCCGGAAAATTATACATTGATTATTACGGCAGATCATGGCGGACACGAGAGAATACATGGAACCACAATGGCAGAAGATATGACAATTCCAATTATGTTTTATGGTTCTTTGTGGGAGGCTGATAGAGAACTTCAGGATATTAGTTTACTGGATATTGCACCGACAGTTGCTTCTTTGCTGGGATGTGAACCTGATGCCGTATGGGAAGGAAGGGCCTTAAATGAAGCCTGTATATAGAAGAGGAAATATCAATGATCGTGAAGCTGTTTACCGTTTGGTCTGTGAAATGGAGTGTAAACAGCTTCCTTTTGATATATTTAGTAAAATATATCAGCAACAGTTAAAAAATAAACAGTATTACTGTCTTGTTTGTGAAGTAGATCATCAGGTGATTGGAGTTTTGAATCTACGGTTAGAAGAACAGTTACATCATGCAGAATGCATTGCAGAAATTATGGAATTCTCAATAGATGCATCTTATCAGAATCAGGGCATTGGCAAGGAGGCCTTTGCCAATGCATGTCAGATTGCAAAGGATTTCGGCTGTACACAAATAGAAGTTGCGTGTAATCAGTTACGGACAGATACACATCGTTTCTATTTAAGGGAAGATATGTATAATTTTCATTATGAGAAGTTTCAGGATGGGACCGTGAAATGTATTGAGGATGAGATACCTTTTGAGGTGCCGAAAGGGTGGGAATGGTGTCGTCTAGGTACTTTGTTTTCTACAGTAACAGGAAGTACGCCATCTACAAAAGACCCTTCTCTATATGGCGATGAATATCCATTTTATAAACCAACCGATTTGGATGCTGGATTTGATGTGCATTTTTCGGAAGATACTGTTTCAGAAAAAGGATATAAAAGTGGTAGAATCCTTCCCGAGTATTCAGTTTTGGTAACGTGCATTGGTGCAACTATCGGAAAAACAGGTTACATTAGAAATTCTGGTATTTGCAATCAACAAATAAATGCAATCTTACCTAATGCATCTATCCTACCCGAATATACCTATTTTTGTATGTGTTCAGAATTTGAACAGCGACAGATTTGGACCAATTCATCAGCAACGACACTTCCTATTCTGAACAAAAGCAAGTTTGACAGCCTGTTATTCCCAGTTCCACCTAAAGCACAACAGACACGAACTGTAGAAAGAATAAACAAGCTCCTTCATTTTGTTGAAATAATTCAACAAGAAAAAATAACTTTACAAGAAACAATTGAATTAACCAAATCAAAAATTCTCGACCTCGCCATCCGCGGAAAACTTGTACCACAAGACCCGAATGATGAACCTGCTTCTGTGCTCTTAGAACGTATTCGTGCAGAAAAAGAGGAACTCCTCAAACAGGGAAAAATTAAGCGAGACAATAAGGAATCTATCATCTTCCGAGGTGATGATAACTCTTATTATGAGAAGATAGATGATGAAATGCGTTGTATAGACAAGGAAATACCTTTTGAGATACCTGATACTTGGGAATGGTTACGCCTGGAAAATTGTTGTTGTAAAGAAATTCGTCGTGGGAAATCACCAAAGTATATTGAACAAAGTGAGACGCTTGTTTTTGCACAGAAGTGTAATACGAAGTATAATGGTATTGATATTGGTTTAGCCTTGTATTTAGACGAAAGCACCTTGAATAAATATCCAGAGGATGAATATATGCAGGATGGAGATATAGTTATAAACTCCACTGGTACAGGTACATTAGGTCGTGTTGGATTTTATCGTGCAACTGATAATCGCAATAGTATACCTATTGTTCCCGATTCACATGTTACAGTTATCCGTTCCTATCAGGAACTCCATGCCTTTTACTTGTATGCGTTTATGAAAGCAAATCAATCTGAACTTGAAAAGAAAGGTGAAGGATCCACTAATCAAAAAGAGCTTAAACCTCTCACTTTGAAAGAATTGTATGTTCCAGTTCCTCCATATGATGAGCAATTAAGAATTGCAACATCAATAAATAATACATTTTCACTTATATCAAAATTGGAAAAGAGCCTCAAATAAGGCTCTCTTCCAATTTTTCTATTGTAGCGAAAGTAGATTTCAAAATATAGCAGATTTTTCTTTGTTCATCAATTGGTGGTATAGGATAAAGCTAATTTTCGATATCATTTTTGCTAATTGAAGGTGAATTATCACCTTTCATATATTGATTTAAAGCGTCAACAACATACTTTGATATCATTAGAAAAAACATATATTCCGGTAATAATAGTCCATTGGAATTACATACATAAAAACCTGTCGATGCAATTGAATGGCTGTGTATTTCCTCTATTAATGCAATATTTTCAAGATAAGGTCTGACTATTGAAAATAACACACTTCCATGGTTAACTGCTCTGCTAGCTCGGCTAGGTGCTTCTATTACAGGAATGGGCTTTGTTTTATTTATGCAATGCAACTTATTATCTATGTAATCAATATCAATATAATCAAAAAATTCGCCTTGAGGCTTGGTGCTTTCCATTCCAGAAAAACATGAATATCCCCTACACCATATCCAATTATTAGGAAGATTAAAAGGAATTTCTGTATTAATATTTTCTATGTCATCCCTATCTTCCATAATAAGAGAAAACAGCATTCTTGACCATATTATAATTTCAATTGACAAAGAATTTCGCTAACATTCACATCAATTGGAGGTACAGAATGAAACAATCATTTGAAGACTATTTGAAAAAGGAAAATCTATCACAGCATACGATTTCTGTGTATTTATGGACGGTAGACTATTTTATAACCAATTATAAAGAGTTTAACATTGAGAATCTTCACGCATACAAAGGATACTTGATGGAATTTTTTAAACCTAAAACTGTAAACCTTAGAATACAGGCAATTAACAAGTATTTAGTCTACATTGGAAAGGACAAATTACGGTTAAGTGCAGTTAAAATTCAGCAGAAAACATTCTTGGAAAATGTTGTAAGTAATGCGGATTATACATTTCTGAAAAAACAATTGAAAAGAGATGGTAATATGCAGTGGTATTTTGTTGTATGGTACTTAGGGGCTACCGGAGCAAGAGTAAGTGAACTCATCCGCATAAAAATAGAGCATGTTAATCTTGGATATTTTGACTTATACAGCAAAGGTGGAAAGTTGCGCCGATTATATATTCCAAAGAAACTTAGGGAAGAAACACAGAAATGGTTATTAGAAGAACAACGAACAACGGGGTATCTATTTTTAAACCGTTTCGGCGAACGTATTACTACACGTGGTATATCACAGCAACTAAAAAATTATGCTGATAAATATGGTTTGGATTCCAAAGTAATCTACCCGCATTCTTTTAGGCATTTGTATGCAAAGAATTTTTTGGAAAAATACAATGATATTGCTCTACTCGCAGACCTTATGGGACACGAAAGTATAGAAACAACAAGAATATATTTAAGAAGGACCGCCACAGAGCAGCAGTCCTTGATTGATAAGATTGTTACATGGTAATAATGGAGCCGCCTTCAGTATGAGGGCGGCTGTTTGTTAAGATAAAGCAGCTTCTATTACATTCAGATAATTGAACAAATTGTTAATGCGTTTAATTATTCGTTGCTGCTCTTGTAATGGAGGGATAGGAAAATACACTGTCTCTATGTATTCTTTTCCTATTCGCTGCTGACCTACCGCCCCTGAAAATGTTTGTTTTCCATCTTCTATAAAACGATGCGTTTTTGCATATATCAGTAAAAATTCTGCTAAAATTGTATTTTTATATGGACGTAAAACATGAAGTTCAGTTGTTCCTGCTCCATATCCATTACAAAGATTTTTGAAAACAACGGATTTTCTATTTTCAAAGCAAGGCGTTATTTTAGCAATACCAACATCTCCATCCTTAAAGTGAGAAAAACCGCTTTTAATATCTTTCCATTTTCGTATTTCAAAAGAATGATTACCGCTATATCCATCTTCGATTAAAGGCATCGGGATGAACGATGCTTCCATATCATCATCTAATTTATTACGAGGATTAATAATTACGATATCTTTAAATTTGCCCCAACACCAAGAATCTGGGATGTCGAAAGGAAGTTCGTCACTGATATCTATCATATCCTCTCCAACATTTTGATAATAAGAGTTATCATCACCTCGGAAGATGATAGATTCCTTATTGTCTCGCTTAATTTTTCCCTGTTTGAGGAGTTCCTCTTTTTCTGCACGAATACGTTCTAAGAGCACAGAAGCAGGTTCGTCATTCGGGTCTTGTGGTACAAGTTTTCCGCGGATGGCGAGGTCCAGGATTTTTGATTTGGCACATGAAATCAAATATGAAATATCATTTTTGTTCTCTTCCAGATTTTGCAATATAGAATCAAATTCCAAAATCTTATTGATGATATTCAAACTCTCATTTTGAGGAGGTAGTGGAAACAAAAGCGTAAGTAATGTTGTTCTTGTAAGATGCTTAATTGTAACCCCCTTGCATATTTCTTGTAACTTTCCCGAATTTGCATAATACATCATAATGTACATATAGAAATAAGGATTTATATTCATATAGAAGCGTACTCTATGTAATGCATTTTGGTAATATATCTCTTCATCTTTTTCCCAAACGCAACTTCTACCAACATCGCCACCTTCACAAATAAGTAAATCTCCTTTTTTGATTGAATAACGTGCTAGTTCATCGGGTTCAAATTTCATGCAATTAATATCGTTTAAATCAACACTATTCCAGCGAACATTCACGCTTCTTAAGTAAGGCTTATAAGTGCCTGTGTTTTTAGCTGTGTCTAATGTTTTCCCCAGTTCAAACATCGCAATAGAATTTAACCTACACCAACTCCACCCTTTCGGCACCTCAAAAGGTATCTCATCCTCAATACATTTCACGGTCCCATCCTGAAACTTCTCATAATGAAAATTATGAATTCTATTTTTGAAGGGAATTTGTTCTTGTAAAAAGGTGTGTCAAAAAGTGGATCCATTTTTCAAAAGGTGTATCAAAAAGTGACACACCTATAAAAATATCAGGGGTTTTAGGGGATTTCGCCCCTAACTAGATGCATTTTGCAATGGATATACAAAATGCGTATCTAGCGAAGGATACTTGGAGAACTTTTTTGGGCATTGGAAAAGGTGCTATTTTCAATGATTTTTGCTAAAAATGTAGGTATGTCGGTGTTTCCAGCATAAAAATACAATTCCGACATGGATTTCCAACATAGTAGCAGAGGAAATTTTTTCTTACCGGAATCATTGCTTTTTCCAATCCATAGTTGTATCATTAAGACAAGAAGTCATAGATGACTTATTGGACGAAAAGATGCAGAAGCGACTATGGAAGGAGGGAAGCTTTGAACAAGGAATTTGAACGCTGCTGCACATTCCTAGCCGAGATGATGGAGAAGTACGGAGCACTGGTTTTGCGAGACATCGCCGTAGAGATTCAGTACGAACCGGAAACTTGGTGTGATGATGCAGAGGGAAAAAGACTTCGCTATGAGGCTTATGCGAGAAGATTTCTAGAGCGATTTGAGAAGGTGGCATAAGGATTACCGGCATCCTGCGAGAGTGGGATGTATACATACGATAGAGCGTTCAAAATAGTTAAAAGAAATAGGATTTATAATATACAGAAGATTTTATTTATGAGGCAGATGCGTATTGAGAGTGTCTCTCTTTTTTTAGGTGGAGTCTGGAGGCTTGCAACAAAGTTAAATTAAATTGCAAATAGATGCAAAAAAATGTTGACATACTTGCAAAAAAATGATACTATAATTTTAGCAAGAAGCAATTTGATTGCGATATTGAGAAATGGAGAGGATTGAATGGCAATTATAGAAGCATCTGTTACGGTGGAGGAAATTAAACAATATCAGCAAATTAGAACACCAGATTATGCATTGCTTGCTAATTTATTAAATAAGGCAAAAGGACCAGAACGTGCTATGGCACAATTTGCAGAAGATACTCAAATTGGTGCGTCGACACTTTCTAGAATTGTCAATTTAAATATAAAAAAACCATTGGGCATTGATACAATTGTCGCAATATATGAAGCACGTGCGAATAAAGAAGATACATATTTGTTAGAATCGTTAGCGAGAGCAAACGGACTTTTTCCAGGAGATTATGCAGAAAGAGTGAAGTCAAGACATGATTTTGCAGCAAGACGTAATGAAGAAGTAAATCGTGAAAGAATGATGAAAAATGCTTTAATTGCTGGGGTGGTGGCTTGTGGTATTCAAGTTAAAGGGATTGTAGATAATCCAAGATTGCGTCAAGAAAAAATACCGATGCTTTACCCGATAAGATATGGAGATTTTATGTTGGATTTGTGTAGTGAATCCAATATCACAATTATTAAAGAATGGGCTTTTTATCTTTTTCCACGTTTGAGAAATAGGCAAGATGAGGAAAGAGTAAGAAGTGTTCGAACAGAAATACATATGATAATGGAAAAGATAAATGTATGGTTTTTATTAGATGCATGGGAACCAGATGAAGTAAAAGGTATGAAGGTTTCTTTTGTGTTTGTGGATGAAGAATTATTTGAAGGGATGAAAGAAACGTTACAAAGAGCCAAACTACATAATGAAATGTCTTTAATTTTGATGGATGCAGATGATTATAGAGTGATTAAAGAGGTGTGGATTCCAGGAGATTATGAACAATTGTCTAACATAAGTGTTTTTGAAATCCCGGCTCCACATTATAATGATGATTATATGAATAATGATATGTATACCGATGAAGATGAAGAATGGTAGAACGATTATTGTAAAGTGGCTGATTTGCCTTGAGAAATATTATTTATTAGGAGGGATAAGATGAAAGAATACTATCTGTTTTTGGATGAATCAAAGCCGAATACTAATTTTCAAAATTTCACTTTAGGTGGAATTGCGATTGAAAAAGAAGTGTATGAAAACCAATTAAAACCGTTGGTAAATGCTTTGAAAAAAGAATGTTTTGGAGATGAACAGGTAATACTACATGAGATTGATATCAGAAATAAAACCGGCGATTTTGAAGGTATTACAAAAGAGCAACAGAAAAAATGCTTTGAAGAGTTGGGAAAACTATTTTTAGAAAACAATTTCTTCTCGGTTTTGGCAGTATCTGTTAATATTAATGGTCTTGATAATTTGTACAAAAAAGAAGAACGGAATGATATCTACTATATTGCATTGCAACTTTTAATGGAGAATTTTGCACAGTTTCTGTCTTCAAACGATGGTATCGGTACAATTTATTTGGAAACAACGGATGCAGTTAATAATATGAGACTACAAAACTTGTTTCATTTGCTAAAGGCAACAGGAACACTATTTATAAAAAAGGAGGCATTGCAAGAACGTTTATCAACAATTAATTTTGCAATAAAATCTGATAATATTATTGGTTTGCAGTTGGCTGATTTCATACCAAACTCCTTAGCAAGACAAGCACTTTCAAAAAAACAAAAGCCGTATTCAATACTTGACGGAATAAACTCTAAGTTGTATGATGGTAATGTTGGTTTGAAAGATAGATTTGGTTTTAAAATTATAAAATAGTCTTGACAAGGGTCCGAATAATGATATAATATAAACTTGTAAGAGGAAATGCATAGCTATTCGTCTTACTTTAAAAAAAAAGAATTGCATAGCTTTTCTTTTTTTTTGCTTAAAAAAATTTTTTTTGCATATAATAGTAACCTAGGTGAATTTAATATATTTTCACCTAGGATGGTGGCGGATTGCATTATGTAATTTTGCAATTCGCCTTTTATTATGCATAGAGATTTAAGACCTGTCTTTCAGAGTTGAAATAAAAAATCAAGACCACCAGCTTAGCTGGTGGTTTCCTCTGCGGCTATAAGCCTTTGTTCCCTGCTTGCCTCTAAAGAGGCTCTGAAAAGTTCGCCTTCCGCACTGCGGTCACAGGCTAGCTCTAAAGAGCCTTTTTCTATTTGCCTTTTTGTACTGGCTCACCCGTAAACGGGTCAATGTACTCATTTAATGTCATTTGATCGTATTCTAAATCTTCTTGTAATTGATTTCTAACATACTCTTCTATTTTCTTTGCATTTTTTCCTACTGTATCAACATAGTAACCTCTGCACCAGAAATGACGATTTCCATATTTGTATTTTAAATTAGCATGCCTTTCAAATATCATTAGCGAACTTTTTCCTTTTAAATATCCCATTACCTCTGATACGCTATATTTTGGTGGTATTCTTACAAACATATGAATATGATCTGGACATGCTTCTGCTGCTATTATCTCTATTCCTTTCCTTTTGCACAATTCACTTAATATCCGACCAATATCTTCTCTCAGTTGCTTATATATAATTTTTCTTCTGTATTTTGGTGCAAATACAATATGGTACTTACATTCCCACTTTGTATGTGCTAAACTGTTCTTATCCATTTTGGATACCTCCTTTATATAATCTGTGCGGTTGGCGAACCTACACTTATTATATCATTGGAGGTTTTTTACTTGAAGCTAAAGCTCTTTGGGAACACACCTGCATAGCAGGTGGTTTATTTTTATTGCCATTACAAATAGTGCTAAGCCATAGTTTAGAACCTATGACTTAGCATTTTTTTGATGTCTTCATTTCCAAGAAAATATGATGTTAGTGGTAGGCTGGTTTTGGTAGCCAGTTCTTTAATAAAAGGGGAACTTCTGGCTAAATTTATATATTTTCGATCTGATATTTTGGCAACTCTGAAATCATGCATGAAATCAAAAATCTCTTCAGTACCAAAGCTATCATTTAAAATATGTATCTGTAAGATCCTTGTCAGTAGAACGGCAAGGTAACAAATAAGAAAATGTCCGGTTATGGTGTCTCTTTTTTGC
>JBGVMW010000249.1:0-5403 GCA_045125095.1 Lachnospiraceae bacterium | reverse complement strand
TTACAATAAGCAATAGCACTGCAACATGCAGAAGTGTTTTTTTGGGAAGTGCAGATGTTTCAAAGGTTAAAGTAGAACAACATCTGCAAAAAAAGAGCTTGCTTATATGGTCGAATGTTGGCAGCTTTAGTACAACCATTGCTGGAAAGAATGCAAGCTTCACAAATACGAAAAGTAGTCTTTCCAGTGGCTCATATCGTTTGAAAAGTGTATTTACAGTTACTATGTCAGATGGACAAACAGAAACAGTTACTGTGTACAGTGATACAAAAACGGTATAGTAGTAGAATAGAAATTCTTGTTAGATAGTATATATACTATTTATAGTAATTGGAAACAAAAATATGATTAAATGTGATAGGGAGAGAAGTATATGAGAAATGTAAAAAGAGTTATGTTTGCAACAACATTAGTTACTATGGGTATGCTAAGTAGTATGGTAGTTTTTGCAGGTTCTGGTAATAGAACTGAAAAATTTAATCGTTATAATGCATATGGTTCAGAATTTGTAAGTTTTGTTGAGGGACCATTAACAATTAGTGATAAGGTTAGTTATTCATTTGATTTGATTGGAACAGAAAAGAAATATGTTTCAATGGAGTACGTAGCACGCACTCCTAGTAAACTGGTATCCCAGGGAACACTTTCAGCTTCTAAAGGATATTCGGTAGAGGGAACAAATAAAAATGGTGGATATGGCAATACATATGCTCAAGCTTCAATGTCATTTAATGGAGTGACATATACAACTACAGCAACTGATTAATTCTATTGAGGGAAATATAATGAAATTTAATTATATTTCCCTCAAAACAAAGAGGTGATTAAATTTAAATGAGAGAGTTGTTTGTGAAAGTAAAATATAAGGTGCTGGATTATATAAGGACTTATTACGATAATGTATTAATGGTTTTAGGATTTGTACTCTCGTTTTTTCTTGTAATCAATTGCATTCGGTTATTAGGAGAAATGGAAATGACAAGTAAGGGGGAGAGTGCGTTTCCCAATGAATTTACAGCAAAATATACTATGAATGAGGAAGAAACACAAAAGGTTGATATAGAAAAACTGATTTTAATGTTACAGGAATACCAAGTGAATATTTTGTTGGAAAACTGTTATGTTGCAAGAGGAGATCTTTTAGAATACATGCCAGTATCTGTTTGTATATCTACGCCATTAGGAATGAAATTTGTCTTAGAAAAAGGTGTATTAAATCTAAAAGAGCAAGGCAGTATAGATGGTGAAATTTTAATAGGTAAATCGTTAAAAGACTATGTCTGGATAAAGAAAAATAAAGAATATATCACATTAGGTGGGCAGGAATTTTCAGTTGGTGGAGTATTAGATTATGTGGGAATAGATGATGAATCTGTTTATATTTTATGGGAACAGTTAAATGAGGAGCAAAAAAAGGATCTTATTACAGAAATTGAAAAGTATTGCTTAAATTTTAACAATGTAAATTTGCAAATAACAATGCAGAGTAACACATCGTTGGATACCATATATCAGGAATTAAGTGAAAAGATAAGTACAGATTTGTATGGACAAATACAGGTTGCAGTTGAAAAAGAAGACAGGGATGTTTTTGACAGCGCCAGAAAGAAGATAAATGTCATGTTATCTGTTATATTGCTGATATTTTCTGTTATAAGTTGTATTGTGATTTCAGATTTATGGTTTTCCAGACGAAAAAAAGAATTTCTTATCAGGAAAGCATTTGGATATAATATGAGGCAGATTGCAGTTGTATTAATAAAGGAGATTAGCAGAATGTCACTAGTGTCATTATTGATTTCTGTACCGCTACAGATGATATATTCATATTGTAAACATTATGGAACCGCTGATATGAGAACAAGTATCATTCTGATTTTAGACTTATTGATAGGTGTTCTTGCAGTGGATGGTATTGTGATGATTCGCCCATACTTAAAAATTTCAAAATTGAATCCATCTCAAAGTATTATAGATTCGGCAGAATAGGAGAGGAATAATGAAAAATAAAGCAAGACTTATTTTTGTGTTGGATAAAATGCGTTACCGTATGAAGAGTTGTTTGCTAATGATAGCCATGTTTAGTATAAGTTTTTTAGCATTAGGGATTATTATGTTTTATCAAAGTAGTTTTTCTTATTCGGAGGAATCTTGCGATAAGGTATTGAAAAAGGGAATAGAGGGCACTGGGTTGTTGTATCTTGATGGAGAATATTATTCGGAAAAAGGAATGGAATTTTGCAGGCAAGCGCAAGCACTTATGTGTATAGACAGTATCGGCAGTATTAGCATGCGGGGGCGAAAGGATATGCCGGAGTTATATAAAATACAAGCAGGACATAGTGAAGAAAGTCTTGATGACGGTGAATTGGAAATTATGCTTCTGGATTATACGGTTTTGGGGCTTTGTGAATTGGATTTTACTGAGAAAAAGGAAATAGATTCAAAAAAATTAAATGCTTCTTCTGATTGGTATGCTCTTTATTTGGGGGCTGAATATGAGGATATTCCTATTGGAACAACATATGAGATAGAGGATATTACATATGAGGTGATGGGAAAAATAAAAAGGGGTGAACGGTTTATTTCATCAGATATGGAGAATGGTGGTGCGGCAGGAGAGTTGTCTGCTTACACTGTTTTGGATTATGCAGTATTGCTTATAAGTAATGATTTTCTTAGTTCTCCGTTTTTAATGTACAGCACAGAAGATGGATATCAGATGGAGGAAACACAGCAGGCATTGGAAGAACTGGCAGAACAGATGGGATTATCCGTTATGTGCTCTAGTTTAACGTCTAATTTTAAACATAATGGACTGCAAAAAGAAAAAATGAAATCCATAATTATGGAAGTTTTTGTTCTGGTATCTATAGTTGTTGTGATTATTAGTATCAGCTTGCAGATTGTAGCATTTTTAAATGATTCAGATGAATATGGGATTTTTTATGCAATGGGTGCTTCTGAAAAAGATTTGCAGATTATGATACTTATAGAAAATGGGATAAAAGATTTGTTGGCATTTCTTGTTTCGTGGATGTGTTTGGTACTATTTGTGAAGAACCTGTTTGTATATAATGAAAAAACGTCTATGATAGCAGATGACATTATCAATCATGGAATTGTTCAGGGAATGTTTTTGTTTGCACTGGGAATGACAATGCTGATATCCATAGTGCCATGCTTAATGTTACATTATTATCCACCAGTAAAATTAATGAGGGGGAAATGCATATGATAGAAATAAAAAATCTTTCCAAAATCTTTAAAAATTATGAGACAAGCACAGTTGCATTGGAACATATAAATCTGACAATAGAAGAAGGGGAACTCCTTGCAGTCACTGGAACAAGCGGTTCCGGGAAAAGCAGTCTGCTAAATATTATTGGAGGAATGGACAGAGCCACAGAGGGTGAGTATTATTTCGAAGGAGTGAATGTTACATCACTGAATAATCGGGATTTACATACATTTCGAAAGAATCATATCAGCTTTGTTTTTCAGAATTTCGCATTAATTAATCGATATAGTGTGTATGAAAATGTGGAGATTCCGCTTTTGGCGAAGGGAATCAAGAATCGCCATAAGATAATCATGAACCAGTTAGAAATGTTAGGGATTGCAGATTTAGCGAAGAAAAAGCCGATTCACTTGTCAGGGGGGCAGCAACAGCGTTGTGCTATTGCAAGGGCACTGGTTAGCGACAGTAAGTTAATCCTTGCAGATGAGCCGACTGGGGCACTGGATTCAAATACCAGCAGTCAGGTTATGAAATTATTTCAGACAATCAACGAGCAAGGAAAGACCGTGATAATTATTACCCATGATAAGGATATTGCATCGTGTTGTAAGCGAAGTATCAGATTAGAGGATGGACGGTTGGTATGATCTGATGTTAGTGGTTGGAGAGTACAACTGTTAATAGTAAAAATGCAAGTATTCGTTTAGTAAACATTTCTTTGCAAATTTTTTGTCAGAAAATGCCTGTTATAGCAGTTATATAAATAGAGACATAAAAGGAAGGGGGGGAAACATGAGAAAGATAGTCTCTATTATAATGGTTATGATAATGGTACTGACACCAATGAAAGCTTCAGCAGCAGAATATAGTACATACGATCTTAGTAGCTGTAATAAAACATCAGCTCTTACAATAAGCAATAGCACTGCAACATGCAGAAGTGTTTTTTTGGGAAGTGCAGATGTTTCAAAGGTTAAAGTAGAACAACATCTGCAAAAAAAGAGCTTGCTTATATGGTCGAATGTTAGCAGCTTTAGTACAACCATTACTGGAAAGAATGCAAGCTTCACAAATACAAAAAGTAGTCTTTCCAGCGGCTCATATCGTTTGAAAAGTGTATTTACAGTTACTATGTCAGATGGACAAACAGAAACAGTTACTGTGTACAGTGATACAAAAACGGTATGACAGAAAAAGATATTGAAGCAAAAAGAAGTATAATTAAAAAGGAGAGATGTTTTATGAAGTTAAAGAAAGTTTTAGGAAAAGTGGGAACATTTTTGTTTATTTTTAGTTTGATGGGAACAACTGCATTTGCAGCTACGCAGAAGTATTCGTTTAGTCTTTCGCCATCAGAATCAAAATATACAAGTGTAGTTAAAAAAACTACTACGACATCAACTGCGTATGTTACAAGACAGGAACCAGATTCTCCTGTCACAACTATCCAGGTTAGAGTGTGGAATTCGGGAGCGGCATATAAATCAAATATTAAAAAAATTGTAGGAGTAGGTACGGCAATGCCATCCTATAGTGGGTACAATGTAGATTCTGGAGACTACTTAAGATTATGCGTCTCTAACCCAACATCAGATAACGCAGGTGCAAACATTAGTGCAGCAGGCACATGGGAGCCATAAATGCATGTAGAATATTAAACAAGACCATAAAAACAAGGAAATGCTAACTATAATTTTATGCCAAAACTTACATATTGCAGATGGTTTGATATAGTTTTAGCAAGATTGTAGTTAGCATTTCTTTTCATATGAGCAGGAGGAGAAAAATGCGTAAAAGGTTATACAATATCTCAAAAATTATAAGTATGTGCTGCATTGTCACTGTGTTAGGAAGCGGTTGTGCTTCGTTAGAAAAGGAAAGCGATACTGCAGAAACAAGTGAACAGAGTGGAATCGTGGCATATGAAGGTGTCATGCCAAATGAATTGCCAGAGCAAATAAATGCAGAACTGCAAGAGAACATAACGTTAGATGGCTATTTGGATGTTTCGAATGAATTAACAGAGTATAAGGTAAAGAAAATAAAATTAACACGTCATATTTTAGAGACAGAAGATACAGTAGAGAATTTTTTGAAAAAACAGGATAGTAATATAGTGGTTACAGAAAGAAAAAGTTCTGTAAAAGAAGATGAACTGTTAG
>JBGVMW010000248.1:0-2002 GCA_045125095.1 Lachnospiraceae bacterium | reverse complement strand
GTATTAGGTCTTAAATCCCCTTTTAGACCTTTTTAAAGTTCCATGGCATAGCCTTTTCAAGTATCGCATTTTTCTTTTCAGTTTGAAGATCCGGATTGTTCAATTCTTTATTATGCAATCCAATATACCTGAACAAATATGCCAGATACTCTCTCAGATGAACCCCATGTTTTTTACAGGTTTCATGGAATGATGAAAATACGGCTGTAGCCTTAGCTCCATCAACTGAAGCAAATCCGCTGGCGGTAGAATGCCTCAACACTGCGAAGTCACGTATAGCTCTCTCTGCATCAGAGTTATCCAAAGGAATATCTCCATCCTCCATGATTCTGGAGAATTTTTCCCATTGGTTATAGGCGTACTTAATCGCTTTTATAAATTTGGCTGTATATACCTGCGAAGGATTTTCACATTCCTGCATCTTCCTGTGATATTCATCAACCAGCTTCTTAATTTCGTTAAATTTTTCTCGTACCTCTCCTGCTTTTCTTATTTTTGTTCGTTCTTCAGAGGTCTTGCATTCCTTGTCTCTGTGAAAGATGAATTTCAGTAGATTTATAATCCGCTCCGAAATCTTATAATCTTCACTGTCCTCATCTTTGTGATTCTTATGCACATCATAAACATCCCAGAAATATCTGCGAAGATGAACCATGCAACCAACCAGGACTGCTGAGACATTTCCTTCAGAATCTTTTAGCCATTCTACGTCGTACCAGCCATCAGTTGATATTACGACAGTATTGCCGTCGTTATCTACCCATTTTTTGCCGTCAAAATGATTCTGCAGAATTGCAAAAGGTACTGTTTGCGACCTTGTGTTTGCATAGTGATAGAAACATCCGGTTTCTGATGTAAACACTATCATGTACTGGCGGTTGTTCTTTTCTGCCTGACAATGAACAAAGGTCTCATCAAGATGTATTATCCTGCTGTCCAACACTCGGTTTATCAAATATTCATATGCTGGTGCTATCCATTCTGATGACTTAACAAAATATTTTGCAAGCTGCTGTCTTGTCAAACCGAATCCGCATCCCTCACTGACTGACTGTGCTATCCTGTTCATTGGTATCCGGTTCTTCATTCTGTCTTCTATCATCTCTGACATCAGGTCGAAACCGATTACTGTCTTTGGAAGAAAGCCTTCCTCAGGATTTAAGCCAATGATTATTACTTTCGAAGATTTTGCTGATACCCTGTCTGACTCTGATAACAATTCTGTACCACGTACTTCTTCATATACAGGAACGAACGTTAAAGATTTAATTCTCGTTGTACAGGTCTGTATTTTGCTGGAGCTTTCTTTCCAACACTTGAACTCCAGTTGTTTTCCGTCCCTTTCTATCAGCTTGGGAACTTCTGTTGAAGCTTCCTCTTTCGTTAATGCATTTAAAGGCTTTCCATTTACATCAAGAAAACAGGATTGCTCAATATCGCAGTTTTGTAATTTTGAACTGTTACTCTCTCTTTCTCTGGTTTTGCTGTTTTTCCTGTTATTCTTCGGCTTTTCAGTTTTATTCTGAGATGCCTGCTCTTCTTCCTGCTCTCTCCCTCCCTGAAACAAAAGCCGTTTCAATGCATCCAAATCTACATCCTTCGATTTAAGAAGAGTTTTTAACGTCTTTATCAACTGCTGGAATTTTAAGTTCTCCTGGTTTTTCTGTTCTAATTTATCCAGCAGTTCCTGAATTTTCTTTGTTTGTTGTTCTATCGTTTGAGTTTGTTGCTTCATTGTTTGCTTTAACGAATCGATAGACGCTTGCAAATTATCATTTTGATTTGAACTCAACTCAAACGACATATTGAATGTTGCAACCAAAAAATTGATAAGAAGAGATGTTGATTCCGGCAGTGTGGATATTTGTCCCTTTAACTGCTCCGATACAGAATCAAATTGAGATTTTATCTCTTCCCTTGATATCATTCGTCAACCCTTGGTATTTGCTGATATTATGCTATATGAGTATTATATCAGACACTTTTTTTGAGCTTTTTTATC
>JBGVMW010000247.1:0-2682 GCA_045125095.1 Lachnospiraceae bacterium | reverse complement strand
CCGAGAAAGATGCTTAACAGTTGAGATTGCCACTATTTTGCTATTCGAGTGAGACATGCAGGAGTGGATAATAAAATATTCAGTGGGAGCTTGCTCACTAAGGAATATTTTATTATCTGCTCCTATAGGGCGAACGCCCTGCATTCATATTTTGTCTTAATTCATTTCATTTCTATGAATGTCTGAAATGACAAAATATGAATGCCATGTCTTACGCAAAGAATACTTGAGAGATTGGAGTTGATTTTTATGATTAAAGAGAATTATGTTTACGTGGGTATTGACCTGCATAAAGAAACCCACACAGCAGTCATTATTGACTGTTACAACAACAAACTGGGCGAGATTACTTTCGCCAACAGACCAGCCGATTTTCCTAAGCTGGTTACGAAAGTGAAAAAGTGTAACGCTGATGGTAAGACTATAGTTTTTGGTCTTGAGAACGCCTACGGTTACGGAAGAGCTTTAGCGGTGTGGCTGATTGATAAGGGATATCTGGTTAAGGATGTAAACACCGCAATATCTCATCGTCAAGCGAAACATCGAGGTGCTATGTATCGCAAAAGTGATAGTGATGATGCAGAAGCCATTGCTCTTGCAACCTTAAATATGCTTGATAAACTGCCAGATGCGTGTCCGAATGATGCGTACTGGTCGCTGAGCCAGCTGGTGCACCGCAGGGATAATATCATGAAACAGCGGACAAGACTGGTTAACCAGTTGCATGAGCAGTTGTGTATTGCGTATCCGTCTTACAAGCTGTTTTTCAACGACATCAGCAGACCCACAGCATTATATTTCTGGGAGCATTACCCGTCCAGAAAGTATCTAAAGGGTAAGACAGTGGAAGAACTGCGAGAGGAACTTGTTCCTGTCAGTCACAATAAATGTTCCACTAAGACCTGCGAAACAATCTTGGATGCAGTTGCTGGTGATAAGGTAAAAAATATCGATTACCAAGATGCTAGGGATATGGTAACACTCAGTATTGTCAGCGATTTACAGCATTACGACAAACAGCTTGCTGAGGTAGATAAGATGTTAGAACAGATTTATAAGATGCTGAACTGTACGCTTACAACCATCCCAGGGGTAAATGTTATCACAGCTGTGAAGATTCTGTCAGAAATCGGTGATATCAAACGCTTTTCGAATGCTAACAAGTTAGCACAGTTTGCTGGTATAGCACCGCTTCATTTATCATCCAGCGGTAAAGGTAAGGATATGGCTACCAAGCAGGGTAACAGAAGATTGCAGGCTACGATTTATTTCCTTGCAATCCAGATGATACAGATATCCTCAAAGGGTACACCACGTCATCCAGCCTTTCGTGCGTATTACGAGAAGCGTAAAGCTGAAGGTAAGACCAGCCAGCAGGCTTTGATTTGTATCTCAAGACGATTAATTAGTATTATTTATGGAATGTTAAAAAGCGGTACTGAGTATCGTATGCTAGTAGTGGAAAATACTGGCGAAACTGTATAGTGAAAATGGCAAATATGTGATACTATTTTAAGCAGATGAAACAGTCGGCTTTGAGAAGTGTGTTCATTTTTCGGGGTAGGGTCATCGGCTTGGATTACTATAAGAGTAAAGACTTTATGTCAAGAGTGGTAGTATAAGAAAATATAAAGAAGGATTTGACGAGCATTTAATTAATGGTACTTTAGGAAAAGGTAGCAAAGGTGTTGTAGGAGGACATAATTTTGATTCATTCAAAAAGGTTCTTACAGATGCAGGTTTTAATATTGATGATTGTATTATTAATATAAAAAAACATCCAACAATTGAGGGAATATATGAGGTTGAGTATCGAATTCCTGCAAGACAATATGGTGCTAGTGGTGAATTAGAAATAATACCTAATCAATACAAAACGATAGATTATCCGAAAACAGTCTATGATCCTAACTATATTTCAAATGAACAAATGATACAATGGGGAAAAGAAGCTATGGAAGTAGGAAAAATTGAGGGAAGAAAAATTAGTGGGTATGCACCTAATGGTTTAAAATTTGAAGGTTATATTGATTTATCAACTGAAGAAGTTACTAATTTTTATCCAGTTCTAGAATAGGAGGCTCTTATGATTGAAGGTGTAAAGTATTTGAGGTATCAAGGGTTTGAGGATTTGATTAAAGAATATTTTGATTCAATCTTTTTTTTTAGAGAACAAAAAGTAATTGATGTTTTGAGAGGGTATTGTGAGCTAAAAGGGAATACAATAAACGATTACATGAGCTGTCATTTTGCTACCGAATTTTTAGATAAGAATGATGAAGAGTATTTTGGTGAAAATGGAGTAGTATTTTATTTGGATTATCCGGCAGTAGATGAAGATTGTGTTGTCGTTCTTTCATATGATGAATTTTTAGAAGTAGTAAAATGTAGGTATGAAGAATACATGAATACTAACTCAGAAAAAAAAGACGAGATACGGCAATTGCTGGATAGCTTAGAGAAAGAGCTTAAGGTATATATGTAAAATGTTCCTATGAAAAGTGTCTAATGTTAATTGACATAAAAAATACAAGCTATTAGTGTTGCGCCCCTCTCAGCCTGACTTTCAACTGATTTGATTGCCTGTCACGGAATTAACCGATATACTGTCACCAGAGAATAAAAAGAAAGAGATCCCGGAATCTTCTTCTTTGGCGAGTCGATGCATTCCAGGATCTATGG
>JBGVMW010000246.1:0-7816 GCA_045125095.1 Lachnospiraceae bacterium | reverse complement strand
GTACAAGTTTAGAAGTAGTTGTATTACCATCTACAATAAAGAAGATAGATTCTTATGCTTTTGATGATTGTGTGAATCTAAAAACAATTGTACTACCAGATACATTAGAAGAAGTATATGCAAATTCCTTCCACAATACCCCGTGGTATGATACATTGGTTCAGGAAACAGAAGGCGAATATATCATATGTGCAAATGTACTGTTAGGCACAAAGACACCACTATCTGAAATCAAAGTGCCAGAGGGTGTTACCAGTATTGCCCCAGAAGCCTTTAAGAATCAAACATCCCTCCGCAAGGCAGTGCTTCCATCTACCATAAAATATATCGGAAGTTATGCGTTTGAGGATTGTACCAATCTGCATACTGTAAAGATAAAAGCCGTGGAAGATATCGGGATCATGGCATTTTCAAATACCGGAATAAAAAAACTGGTATTGCCGGATGGCTTGAAGAGGATACAGGCAAGTGCATTCTGGCAGAGTAAGCAGTTGTCCGTTGTGAAATTGCCGGACAGCGTAGAAGAAATAGGGGACAGGGCATTTAAAGAAACAAATATTGAAAAGATTACATTTCCTAAGAGTGTGAAAAAGATAGGAAAAAGCGCACTGAGCAATTGTCCGAAGCTAAAGCAGGTTACGATTCTTAACAAAAATGCAGAATTATTGTATGTATCAGAATATTTTGGTGAGCCGTATTGTGAAGAAACTCTTTTGGGTGGACCAAGAATGGGCTGGAAGGGTGTATACAAGGACAAGAAGACTAAAAGAACAGTAACGGTAAGAGGCTACAAGTATTCAACTACGCAGGAAATGGTAGATCGTCAGAATCCAATTGCCAGACATTTAGGATATAAGAGTATTAAATTTGAAGCAGTCGATCCGAAAACGACAAATAAAGTACTGGATTCTGTCAAGGTGCCAAAAACAATAACCATCACCAAGAAAAAGGGAAAAACGATTTCCGTGACATTGCCAAAGAACATAAAGAGCGTAAAGAAATTTACGAAAAATAAAGGGCAGGTAATGGTTACACATTCTTTAGTGGATTACAGTGATTTGAAGGTAACAGCAAAAGGAAAGGTTACCTATACATCATTCGTATTGGAATCAGGCTTTAGCAATCGTGTGGTATGCACCACGGTAAGGTTACCTGATGGAAAATGTAAAGTATTTACTACAAAGGTGAAAGTGAAGTAAAAGTATATATGAAATAAATAGGGCAATCTCTTGGCTGGATTCTTAGCCAGTGAGGTTGCCCTATTTGAATTACAATATTTATAAAAAAATTACTTCTTAGCCGCCAACGCCGCCTCAATAAATCCCTTGAACAATGGATGTGGACGGTTTGGTCTTGATTTTAATTCCGGATGTGCTTGTGTGGCAATGAACCATGGATGATCTGCTAATTCCACCATTTCTACGATACGTCCATCTGGAGATAAACCGGATAAAATCATACCATGTTCTGTTAAAACAGAACGATAATCGTTGTTTACTTCGTAACGATGTCTGTGACGTTCTGCGATTTCTTCTGCACCATATACTTCATATGCTTTTGAATCCTTGTCCAAAATACATGGATAAGAACCAAGACGTAAAGTACCACCAATGTCTTCGATACCATCCTGTTCCGGCATGAGGTGGATGACAGGATGAGTAGTAGCAGGATCTAATTCTACGCTGTGAGCGTCATTGTAGCCAACGACATTTCTTGCAAATTCCACGATAGATAACTGCATACCAAGGCAGAGACCTAAGAAAGGAATTTTGTTCTCTCTTGCATAGCGGATAGCAGAAATCTTACCTTCAATACCTCTGTCACCGAAACCACCCGGTACAAGAATACCATCCATACCTTTTAAGATTTCAGATGCATTTTCGTCAGTTACTTCCTCGGAATCAATCCAGTGGATATTTACAGTGGCACGGCTATAGATACCACCATGCTTTAAAGCTTCTGCAACACTGATGTAAGCATCATGAAGCTGGATGTACTTACCAACAAGAGCAATATTTACTTCTTTTGTTGGATTCTTTAACGCCTGTACCATTTCCTTCCAATCAGTTAAATCCGGTTCCGGACATGGAAGGTGTAAGGATTCTAATACCACCTGTGCTAACTGTTCTTTTTCCATTGCAAGTGGAGCTTCATATAAATATTCTACATCAAGATTCTGTAATACATGGTTGTTTGGCACATTACAGAATAAAGCAATTTTGTCTTTAATTCCCTGGTCTACTTCATGTTCAGAACGACATACAATAATATCAGGCTGAATTCCCATTCCCTGTAATTCCTTAACGCTTGCCTGAGTAGGTTTTGTTTTCATTTCACCGGAAGCACTTAAATATGGAATTAAAGTAACGTGAATGAGGATTGCATTTTCACGTCCGATGTCATGCTGGAACTGTCTGATAGATTCTAAGAAAGGCTGGCTTTCGATATCACCTACAGTACCACCAACCTCGATGATGGCAATAGTTGTATCTTCATCTGTGAAATTGCGATAAAAACGGCTCTTGATTTCATTGGTAATGTGAGGAATTACCTGTACAGTACCTCCACCAAAATCGCCACGACGTTCCTTCTGTAATACAGTCCAGTATACCTTACCGGTTGTTACGTTAGAGTTTTTATTTAAGCTTTCGTCGATAAATCTTTCATAATGACCTAAGTCCAAATCGGTCTCTGCGCCATCATCGGTAACGAATACCTCACCATGCTGAATTGGATTCATCGTACCCGGATCAATGTTAATATACGGGTCAAATTTCTGCATAGTAACCTTATAGCCTCTTGCCTTTAACAAGCGCCCTAAGGATGCTGCTGTGATACCTTTACCAAGACCGGATACTACGCCACCAGTCACGAAAACATATTTTACTGCCATGTGAACCTCCATCTGTGTCTATAAATGGTACAACGAACCCTAAATTTCAACAAAATGGAATTTAAAGTTCGTTGCACTTGTCTTTTGCTCAATATGAGACCATTATACAACGTGGAAAAATAGAAGTCAATGACTGTTCGCAAGCTTTTAAAGGAAAACATTCTATAAATTTCATATTCTTTTTATTGATTTATATGTCAATACTAATTATACTAGTACTATATGCAAATTTTAAAAAAATATATGATTTATCATACAGACAGGAGGAAATATGGACAACAAAGATCCGAAAAAGAATGGGGGGAATCAATCCAAGGGCCCTCATACAGTAATTATATTATTAGTTGCTGGAATTATCACTATGCTGTTATTTAGTTTCATTAATGGGCTGGTAGCAGACAGTTCCCAGAAAAAAATTACGTACAATCAATTCCTTTCTATGGTTGAGGAAAATGAGGTTGAAAAAGTATTTTTAGATAGTGATAAGATTATTATTTATCCAAAAGTGAAGGAAGATGGCAGTAACCTGTTTTCTGCGTCTGTCTTTACCTATTATACAGGATATGTTGGCGATGATCAGATGACAGAACGTCTGATAGAAGCTGGCATAAAAGTAGAAGGTGATGTGCCTGACAGAGCAGGCGTGATAGAATCTATTTTAGTATCGATTTTACCACTATTGTTATTCTGGCTGTTGTTAAGCTTCCTGCTTAACCGTATGACAAAGGGTAGTGGAATGATGGGCGTTGGTAAAAGTAATGCTAAAGTCTATATGGAGAAAAAGACAGGTGTTACCTTTAAAGACGTAGCAGGTGAGGATGAAGCAAAAGAATCTTTACAGGAAGTAGTAGATTTTCTTCACAATCCGGGAAAATATACAGAAATCGGTGCGAAACTACCGAAAGGAGCTCTTTTAGTGGGACCTCCGGGTACCGGTAAAACTTTGCTTGCCAAAGCAGTAGCCGGTGAAGCAAATGTGCCATTTTTCTCTATTTCCGGTTCCGATTTTGTAGAAATGTTTGTTGGTGTGGGTGCTTCCAGAGTGCGAGATTTATTTAAGGAAGCGGAAAAAGCAGCACCATGTATTATTTTTATAGATGAGATTGATGCTATTGGAAAAAGCCGTGATGCACGCTATGGAGGAGACAGTGAGCGTGAGCAGACATTGAACCAGTTGCTTGCAGAGATGGATGGATTTGATACGACAAAAGGAATTCTTATCCTTGCAGCGACCAACCGTCCGGAAGTATTGGACAAAGCGTTATTAAGACCGGGACGTTTCGACCGTCGTATCATTGTAGATAAGCCGGACTTGAAAGGCCGTGTGGATATTCTTAAGGTACATGCCAAAGATGTCAAGATGGATGAAACGGTAAATCTTGATGAGATTGCGCTGGCAACCAGTGGTGCAGTAGGTTCTGACCTTGCAAATATGATTAACGAGGCAGCTATTAACGCTGTTAAGAATGGAAGACGGTTAGTGTCCCAGAAGGATTTATTCGAAGCAGTAGAAGTCGTTTTAGTTGGTAAAGAAAAGAAAGACCGCATTATGAGTGAGGAAGAAAGACGTATTGTTTCTTATCATGAAGTTGGTCATGCATTAATCAGTGCACTAGAGAAGGGAACGGAACCAGTGCAGAAGATTACCATTGTGCCAAGAACCATGGGTGCATTAGGATATGTAATGAACGTGCCGGAGGAAGAAAAATATCTGAATACGGAACGGGAATTACGTGCCATGCTAGTGGAGTTTTTAGGTGGTCGTGCGGCAGAGGAAATTGTATTCGATACGGTAACAACGGGTGCGTCTAATGATATCGAAAAGGCGACCAATATTGCAAGAGCGATGGTTACCCAGTATGGTATGTCTAAGAAATTTGGTCTGATGGGCTTAGAGACAGTAGAAAGTAAGTACTTAGGCGGTGCAGCTTCCATGAATTGTGGTGATGTCACAGCATCCGCAGTAGATGAAGAGGTAATGCAGATCTTAAAAGAAAGCTATGAAAGAGCAAAAGAACTTCTCAGTGAAAATAGGGAAGCCTTAGATAAGATTGCAGCGTTCTTAATTGAAAAAGAGACGATCACTGGTAAGGAGTTTATGAAAATTTTCCGTGAGGTGAAAGGTATTCCGGAGCCAGAGGAAGGTGAGGAAAAGGAGAAAGCACAGCGAATTGGATTTTCTGGTGAAGTACCTGAGGCATTGGCAGCTCCAAAGGCAGAAGAGAAACGTGTGGAAGAACAGGAAGAAACTTTTTTTGACATAGAAACACCAGAGATATTTGCAGAGTTGTCCGATATCGAACAGCCGAAAGAAATTGAATTAGAAACAGAATCATCAGAAGAATCATAAGAGGGCGACACCATTTCTGTTAGGGAATGGTGTCGTTTTTCATACACCAGGAATATACAACGGTTTATTATAAAATGTAATGTATGAAATTTTGTAGTATATAAAAATAGTGTGCGTACGAATTTGAAAGGGGTTTACATGTTTCAGATTGAAGAAGAATTAAAAAAGCTTCCGGCAAAGCCGGGGGTGTATATTATGCATGATGCAAAGGATGCAATTATATATGTAGGAAAAGCGATTAGTCTAAAAAATCGTGTGAGACAGTATTTTCAAAGTAGTCGCAACAAAGGCGCAAAAATTGAAAAAATGGTAACGCAGATTGCACGTTTCGAATACATTATCACAGATTCTGAATTAGAAGCATTGGTGTTAGAATGTAACCTTATTAAGGAGCATCGACCAAAGTACAACACGATGTTAAAGGATGATAAGACCTATCCTTATGTGAAAATTACAATATATGAAGAGTACCCAAGAGTGCTGTTTACTCGTCAGATGAAAAAGGATAAATCCAGATATTTCGGACCATATACCAGTGCAGGTGCAGTGAAGGATACATTAGAATTAATTCGCAAAATTTATCATATTCGTACCTGCAACCGCCAACTTCCAAGAGATACGGGAAAGGAACGGCCATGTCTCTATTATCATATGAAGCAATGCCATGCACCTTGTCAGGGTTATATCAGCAAAGAGGAATATGGACAATCCATTCGCAAGGTCATGGATTTTTTGAATGGGAATTACACAGAGGTGCTAAAGGATTTAGAAGCAAAAATGCTGCGTGCTTCCGAAGCCATGGAATATGAGGAGGCGATAACGTACCGGGAATTGATGAGTAGTGTAAAACAGATGGCACAAAAACAGAAAATCACAGACAGCAATGCAGGAGACGATAAGGATGTAATTGCCCTTGCAGTAGACGGAGAAGACGGTATTATTCAAGTGTTTTTTGTGCGAGGTGGAAAGTTAATTGGCAGGGAACATTTTCATATGAATATTCCTTCCGGTGAAAGCAGGAACCAGATTATTGGAAGTTTTATCAAGCAATTTTACGGTGGCACGCCTTTTATTCCAAAGGAATTGATGTTACAGGCAGAATTAGAAGATAAAGAAGTTATAGAGGAATGGCTGTCTGTGAAAAAAGGCAACAAGGTTCATATTCGTGTACCGAAAAAGGGAACAAAGGAGAAATTAGTGGAACTGGCAGAAAAAAATGCAACTCTTGTATTAAGTCAGGATAGAGAGCGGATTAAGCGGGAGGAAGGCAGGACCATAGGTGCCATGAAAGAAATTGCCAGTTGGTTAGAGCTACCGGGAATTGAACGAATTGAAGCCTTTGATATTTCTAACACCAATGGATTCGAGTCTGTTGGATCTATGATTGTATATGAAAAGGGCAAGCCGAAAAACAGTGATTACCGTAAGTTTAAAATAAAAACAGTAAAAGGTCCAGATGATTATGCCAGCATGGAGGAGGTTCTGACCAGACGATTCACCCATGGCATGAACGAAAAAGTCCAGTTGCAGGATAAGGAGTTGGAGGAGCGTTTTGGAAGCTTTACTAAATTTCCGGATTTAATTATGATGGATGGTGGAAGGGGGCAGGTTAACATTGCGCTCAAGGTATTAGATAAGCTTCGCTTGAATATTCCAGTCTGTGGTATGGTTAAAGATGATCATCACCGAACCAGAGGATTATATTATAATAATGTAGAAATTCCTATTGACACTCACTCGGAAGGATTTCGTCTGATTACCAGGATTCAGGATGAAGCCCATCGCTTTGCCATAGAATATCACCGTTCTTTAAGAAGTAAGGAGCAGGTGCATTCCATCTTAGATGATATACCGGGAATAGGGCCTGCCAGACGAAAATCATTAATGAGAACCTTTCAAAGTATAGAAGCCATTCGTGATGCAGATGTGGAAACACTTTCACAGGCTCCATCTATGAATCGGGGGGCGGCAGAGAAGGTGTACAAGTTCTTTCATTCTGAGGAAGAATGATTATACATGTACTATATGACTAATTTGGCTTAACAAAGCGTGTAGACACACTGAGAAGTGTAATTCTAAGTGGTGCCTGCGCGCTTCTTTTGTTTCAGTTTTGAGAGGTTTATTGACAGGCATATATGTGTATGATACGTTAAATATTGTGTTTGGAACGTGTAATAGGATGCGCACGAATTTGAAAGGAAGATGTACCGGGTGCCAAAGCGCGTAAGTATATTGGCTGGTTGAATTCGCTAGGGCATGCTTGCACGCTTTATTCGAAATAAAAGGGGGGCACATACAAAATGTAAGATGAGATCACATGATATGATTAGGAATGGAGGAATGATAAAGCACAATAGTAAGAAAAGGATGAAAATCATATAAATTACATAGGCATTTGCGAAAGTGAAGACCATCCGCAAATTGTCAGAATTGTTTGTGCAAATAGCTGCTTACTACATAGTCTATATTTGACGCGCTCTCGCTCCCTTCAAACGTAGCGGACACTAAGGCTGTAAAATACACAGCCTAAGTGTCGACGTTTTCAGAGGGTCACATATAGACTATGTAGCAAA
>JBGVMW010000245.1:0-5560 GCA_045125095.1 Lachnospiraceae bacterium | reverse complement strand
TGATCAATATACTGCCGGAGTACCAGTTCCCTGCTCATAAAATTCACCAATGACACTTCCATTCCAGCAAGTTCAATATTTGCCGGAAGTAAATCAATCCCCTCTTCGTGGCGAAGAATACCCAGAGAATCGTCAAATGTTTCCTCATTTACAATTTTCATAAGAATTGTAGCCAGTGTTACATTCAACTCATCCGGATTGTGATAGCCAAGACTTGCCGTCATACTTCCCTGCGGATCATTGTCTACTACTAAAACACGCTTTCCCTCTCTGGCTAGTCCCACTGCCAGATTTACACAACTGGTGGTTTTACCCACTCCGCCTTTCTGTGAACATAAAGCCAGTACCTTGCAGCCATTACTTACTGTTTCTTTCATTGTCTTTTTCCTCCCACAAATATTTTGATCCCTTCAGCATCCACAGCATTGCATCTAAAAATGCAAGAAATCTTTCCGTCATGCTTTCCATCCCCTGCTCCGATAAGGCAGGGCTGTCCTTTTTTATGTCTTTGGACACTTCTTCAAGGACGGTGTACATTTCACGAGCCTCTGATCTGAGAATTTCCAGATTCTCCCGTTTTCCCACCACACAAACATGGTTATAGATACAGGAGCGGACAATATAATCCTGTTTTTTCATGCCACTTGCCTTTACCCTTTCATTGATGACCTGCTGTTCATAAGGTGTAACCCGGAATGCAATTGTCGGTTTATTGTGTTTCCCATGTCTGTCACTTGCCATTTCAAAGTACCTCCATTTTTGAATTATCATATTTTTTCAAAGATTTTCTAACCATTGACACCATCCCCTTCTAATTCACTGTTATTCTTATACTTTTTATCAAGAAGCCCTGCCAATTTGCTCTGGGTTGAAGGATATAGATGGGAATAGGTATTTAATGTTGTTTCTACCTTTTCATGTCCCAGACGTTCTGCGATCTCCAGCGGAGCAACTCCCATATCCACCAGCATACTGGCATGGGAATGCCTGAGATCGTGCAAGCGAATTCTTTTTACTCCCGATTTTTCAATTCCGTTGACCATACAATGTTCCATATATGATTTTGTAAAACGAAACAGCCTTTCGTGCTTCATAATTCCGTACAGATGACTGCAGTACTCCTGAAATTCCTCAACCAGAAAATCCGGAAGTGTAATTACCCTGATACTTTTAGGAGTCTTCGGTCTGGTAATTACATCTTTTCCTTTTAATCTCTGATAAGATTTGTTGATAGAAACCGTTTTTTCCTCAAGATTGATATCATTATAAGTTAATGCCAAAAGCTCCCCGATTCTCATCCCCGTCCAGTACAGAAACTGAAATGCCATCTTCGCCTCCGGTTTATCATCTACTGTTTCGAGAAAAGTCTCGAATTCATCCTGCATCCAGAAGTCCTTCGGCTCTCCTTTGCTTTTCCCGATACTACCTGCTTTCCTGCAAGGATTATCTTTCAGATTGTAATACCGCACAGCATAATTAAAAATTGCCCCCAGCTGGCAGTTGATCGTTTTCAGATATGTCTCAGAATAATTCTGCTTCAACAACTCGTTCTGCCAGTTTCTGATATCTGCAACTGTAATCTCACTTAAGACCTTATGCTCAAAATATGGTTTGATTTTCAAATCAATGATATAACGTTTTGTGTACATGGTATTTTCACGCAGCCGGACTTCCATATCTTTGTAATATAGCTCAAGGAAATTACCAAACTCGATCTCAACACTCTGCGTTTGCTGCTGAAGGAAATCCCTCTCCCACTCTTTTGCTTCTCCCTTGGTCCGAAAGCCACGTTTCTGTTTTCTCTTCCGGTTTCCCTGCCAGTCCTTGTAATACACCTGTACTTTCCAGTTTTTTCCTTCTTTATATACTCCCATTGCTATTCCTCCACTTTCATGCCATAAATCTTCTCGGCAAGAAATTTCGTTGATATCTTTCCCGGAATGACCAGAAATCCTCGTTCTTTCAGTTCCTCGTTGTAGCCTTTCATGATTTTATATGCAAAGGCTTTCGATACTCCCAATACTGCACAAACATCATCTACGTTCATATACATTTTTTCCTGTGTCATACTCATATTGCTTTTTCCTCCGATAAATACTGTTCTACATGTTCCAGACCATAAATCTTGTCCTCAACATAACGAGTGGGCACCCGTCCTAAAATCACATAATAATTTTTATTTGCCAGGTCAGCGTTCATCCGTTCCACTACCCTGTAAGCAAAAGAGACCGAGATATCAAATACTTCCGCTACGTCTTCCACTGACAAATACATCTTTCTTTTACGCATGGAACCATTCCACTCCCTTCTCCTGCGGGATCTGACAGACATCCTCAATCCCGTAAAAACGTTCCACAAAATACTTGGTCGGAACCTTGCCTTTAAGAACCAGATACCCTTTCTTTTCCAGTTCGCTGTTCAAATTTGCAATGATCTCATAAGCAGAGGTTGTAGATACCTCCAAAAGTTCACACACATCAGCTGCTTTTAAAAATAATTTGTTCTGCATAATCAGTACCTCCTTTGTGTTCTGAAAGTTTTCCCTTCATGTACACCGGACTGGCAGGAGGATTTTCGGACACATTTTTCCGAAATTTTGCAAATTTTCCACAGGTAAAATTTCCTTACAAATTCAAAAGCAATAAAAAAACAGCCTGCCCTGATGAAAACTACTTCATCAAAACAAACTGTTCTATAAAAATTTCCCGATATTCTCTTCTGGAAATGCAATGATATTCCGGAAAAACTTATCTATTCAAGAAATCCAGCTAGTAAAAAAAATAATTTTTAACTCCATTTGCACTCCAGAGACAAAAATAAATCCCCGGGAAAGCCCATAAATACAGGCTTTTCCGAGGATTTGACTTCTATTCAAATTCTACAAAGACTAACGCTTTTTGTTTAGGAATTATTCTCTGTAATGTTTCTCGTTCTTTTGATTATTTGATATATCCATATTATCCTGCCTATACGAGCTAATGTTATCATTTTGTTATCGGCATTGATAACACCTACTCGATAACTGTGGATAATAACTATATGTAGCATGTCAAATTATAAGCTATTTTGCTTAGAGATTCAACACAAAACTGAAATTTTACTTTTCCTTATATTCATCTGGTATTGCTATTTGAAATGTTTCACACAACAGCATCACATCATGCACATCATTTTTATCGTGTTCATATCCCAAATGAAGCATTACCTGACTCAATGGTTCAATACAAGAAACAGTTATATCTCCAACTTTTCCAATACCGGAAAAAGTTTTTGATGGAAATATATCTCCCTCATAAACAATTCCGTCATCTGTAAATTCAAAACAATGTAAATCAATGATTCTTTGTTTATCATCTTTCCAGACAGTATGACCATCCGTTGTATAATCAGTATTTACTTCCTCAAATCCATGCTGCTTAATCACATAAATATAATCATGATAATGTTTCAGTTCAACAAACAAATCAATATCATTGTGTATTCTTGATTCTCTTTTAAGAAGTGCATCAACACCCCATCCGCCATCTAAATATACTTTAATTTCGTTTTGCAAAGCATATTTTATAATTTCACATGCATCTTCTGTACGTACCATAATCTATCCTCCAAATTCAAATCTTTGTATGCTTTCCAACTCACTAAAAGCCTGAAATTTGTCAGTCTTTCATCCTTTTTGTTATCAATCACCAATTAGCTGTAATCCATTAGGATTTAGCTGATATATTTTATCGCACACCTCTTCAATATACTTTCTATCGTGAGAAATGCTAATGACAGCCCCCGGAAATTCTCGGAGCATTTTTCTTATTACCGGACCGGACAATGGTGAAAAATTTCTTGTCGGTTCATCCAGAATAAGAACATTTGCACCACTTAAGCTCATCCTCAAGAGAAGCACTTTCGCCTTTTGTCCGCCTGATAACTCCCGAATCGGATGCTCCATTTCATCTGGTGTGTATTTAAGTGAACCAAGGTATGTTCTAATTCTTGTACGCTCTTCTTTATCTCCTGTTTTATCAAGGTAATCAACCGGTGTAACATCCAAATCCAGCAGGTCTTCATAAGTTTGAGGCATATATTCTGCTTTAATGTCATTCCGATTTAGGAGTTCTTCCGCTATCTTTTTTAGAAGAGTCGTTTTTCCTGCCCCGTTGGCTCCTATCATACAGATTTTTTCTGAACCTTTTATTTTTAAATGAATTCCTTCTGCTAAAATTCTTTTGCCATCCGGAGTCACAAGCTTTGAAAGTTCATATTCTATGACCGTTTTTCCTGCGGGAATGTGTGAGTTTTCATCCCCTAATTTGACAAAGATTGCTTCTTCCTGTTCCGGCATCTGAGTCATATTTTCATCTTCTTTTTCAAATCTTCGTTCCATTGCCTTAACCGTATGCATTTTGTCCTTTAAGTTTTTGGCAACAGACGGTGCTTGTCTGGTACAACTTCTTAATGCACCTTGTACACTCTGCATAACTCTTTGATATTTTTCATCGCGAATCTTTTTCTCCCTACGGTCACTCAGTGCCCGCTGTTTTTGGATTTCAAATTTATGAAGCCGTTCTTCCACATAGCGTCTATAGGGAAGCTTTGCCACGGTATATCTCGCCTTTGTTTTTCGTATAATCTGCTCGATATGTATCACCATGTTGGCAGTACGCTCTATCAGCGTTTCATCGTGTGAAATAAAAAGCACAATGTGCTTCCAGTCATTTATGATTTTTTCCAGTAATGTAAGCGTCGCAATGTCGATGTCATTGGAAGGTTCGTCCAACAACAGCACAGAAACATCGCGAATGAAAAGCCTCATAAGTTGTGTCTTGACTTTTTCGCCTCCTGAAAGACTACCCATTGTCTGGTTACTGTAGAAAAAATCATTTTTCATTCCAAATTTTCCCGCAATAACAGACAATTCTTTAGGCGTTTTCTCCCAGAATATTTCCTCTTCAGAAAAATATTCGTATATTGTTTTTTCCTTATCTTCATCGAGCATCTCCTGCGGAAGATAACCAAGACGTTCGTGTCCCATTATCCTTTCCCCATCTGCTTCTATATAGTTTTCTACAAGCGACGGATTGTATATCCACTTCATTAATGTCGATTTCCCATTTCCCTCTTCTCCAATAATAACTGCCTTATCTCCATCATTTAGCACAAGGTTGAAATCATTAAGAATTATTCTCAGGTCTTTTTTATGTGTTAAATTTAATTTTTTTATCTGCAACATTAAAGTTTCTCCTTTTCGAAGTCTGAGCCAATTATTATTTTGAACACACAAAAACGAGTCTTTTTTGCATACGCAAAAATAGACTCGCTAAATAGACCCTTATTTCTTTTCCAAAAGGAAAACAAAGGAAATGCCTCTTGCGATAATCCAACTTAAGCGTACACAAAACAAACCTATTCTCTACAGGCTCAATAACTATATGTGTCTTACTTAAATCAAATTATCTATTAATCATTTCCTCACCTTACACAAAATGTGCCTTTCTTTCTTCTAATGGCAATACTATCATACTGTATTTTTTGTGTCAATACATTTCACCTTATGGAAGTGCAAATT
>JBGVMW010000244.1:0-4326 GCA_045125095.1 Lachnospiraceae bacterium | reverse complement strand
CCGAGAAGTCCAGTTTACTGCTGGAAATAATACTTTTTGTCCTATACAGAACATTTCTAAGGATAAATATCTTGATAAAGAAACGGGCGAAATCAAAGAGAGAAAGAAGTCTGTCAGTCGATATCAGACACCCAAAAGTGTCAGAAAGAGTATCAATAGATTAATGGATTTGATACGTTGTAATGCCACAGAAAAGACTCATTGCAAGTGGCTTACACTGACTTATGCCGATGCTATGACAGACCATACAAAAGTATATGAAGATGGAAAGATGTTTCTTAGAAGGTTTCAGAGATATTTGAATAAGAGTGAAGAAATTTTTGACAGTCAGAAAACCTTCAAACGTATTACTGTTGCCGAGCCACAGGGCGAAATTCATGGTAATTCTTGGCACTTGCATATTTTACTTATTTTTGATGCACCAGCACCATTTATTGAGAATGAGATAATTTCTGAATTATGGGGGCATGGCTTTACAGACACGCATAGAGTTTACGATGCGGATGGTCTTGCTTTGTATTTTAAGGCATATCTAAGCGATGTGGAATATGAAGAAGAAGATAATGACGAAGATACTTCTAAAGCTGGAATTGTAGTAAAGAAAGTGGATGGTAAGGATAAGAAATTTATCAAGGGTGAGCGTTTGAAATACTATCCAACTGGTATGCCACTGTTTTCAGCAAGCAGGGGTATGAAACGACCTGTGGAGGAAAAGATTAGCAATAAAGAGGCTATGGAACGTGTCTGTGACTGTAAGATGGTGTATCGGGAAACATATGCAATTGGTGATGAGAATAAAGGGAATATCATTGATAAGAGGTACTACAAGAAAAAGGAAAGTTGATGTAAGAACTAAACAGTCAGATAAATTCCATTCATTGAAGTTTTATAGCTGGTATCCTTTAATTCCTGTTTTGACTGTGTTTTTGCTAAGACAGACAATAAGGTATATTCTATCTGCTGATGTTGTGGTAGTAGCTGTTGAAGAAAATCCAGCAAGACAGAAACTAAGAAATATTTGTATTTTCTGATATCATAGGGGTATGGCATTTTACTAAAAGACTTATTCAGAAATAACTTGTAATACAGAAAATACCATGCTAACATTACACACGCAAAGCGGATTTTCTTTGCTGGTGCAGTTGCCGATGCACCACATAACGGGCAAGGCTACAGACAGCTTTGCGATACACACACGAAGATACCCATCTCGTATAGTTGAATTAATCAACTGTACGGATGGGTATTTTTGGTTTTATTAATAGTATTATTGTTTCAATGTGTACTGGTACTGTTTTAAGTGGTACTACTATCGTTATGACAGCTACTGCATTCGTTCCAATCTGTACTGATGCCGACATTTATTATATCTGCTGGCATCCTGTATTGTTAGGGGTATCATATAAAGTTGTTTTCATATTTTCTGCATTTGATTTCATCTTTTCTTTGATTGAAATAATCCTTTTCTTTATTGTTTTGATGATAACTGTATTCAATTTCAGTTTTTCTAATATTGATACCAGATTTTTTTATGAAAAATTTTAATAGGAACTTGCTTTTTCTGTCTGCTATTGAAAAGACACAGAAAGGTAGTGACATTTTGTAGCTGATTATAGTTTTGTGGTTTTTATTTTTTTCGAAATGCCTTTAAAAGTTGATGAATTTTAAATTTTTAAGGAGTAATGGTTCTATGACACGAAATAGTTTTAACCTTTTGTCACTAATCTATATTGGAACTTTCTGTTGCTTTGCCATCACAAAATAGGAACTTTAATTTTATGAGATTCAGATATTTTTATATTTGTTGTAACGAAAAAATCATGCTTTATAGATTGGGGGTGACTAAGATGGTATATGCCATTATTTCAGAAAAAGATAACCAGACAAGCCTTGCTTATTTCAAGAGTAAGAAGATACCACAGGGAAATTTTGTACCAGTATCCAAGTTGCAACAACTGGTTCAAGTATTAGGTTCTGGTGATGTGGTCTTTGTGGTAAGTGTTGACAGATTTTCTAGTGTAAGAACTTTTGCTACCTTTTCTGATGCGGTTCTGAGGGCTGGTGCATCCATGAAGATATTGGAACAGTCTTATCTTGATGTTGGAAATGGAAAGCATTACAGACAAAGTGTTGAGGGACATTTAAGAGTATTAGCTAGACTGGAAAGTATGAATGTAAACAGGTTACTTGGCTCATTGAAACTTACAGCTACGGGCAAGGATTATGTTGCAAGATGTGTAACAGACATTACGGTTGGTATTCTTACGAAGACTTATGCATCAGATGGAATATTACATCGTGGTAATTGAGATTTGTTTGGAATGAAAACAATTTTGGTAAGTGTAGGGGTATGGCAAATGTTGTTATGTTTATAGCTTTGGCTGGTGGTTTCGCCTTTGCCATTACGCCTGCACAGGATGCCCTACGTTGGCTTTTCCTTTCTTGGGTGCGTACTACTGTCACTGTGGTGTGAAAATCAAAAACAGGGCAAAATACGGTTTTGGATGAAAGTGCGTATTAGTACGGTATTCGGAACTACGGCTGAAACTGGTGCTTTTATATTTGGTGTGGCTGTGCTTAGGAACTTTAGTGATGTGAAATAAGGAACTATAGAGGATTTGCAGGAAACTTTAATTGTCTGGCTGTTATATTTTATTAAGATTGGAGCGGATATGAGATGAATAAAAGAACAAGAGCAATTGATGAAGAAACTTATAAACTGATTATTTCAACAATACAGAAAGGTTTTGCGTATCAAGGGGTAATGCATAAGCCGAATGAGAGGATTGCCACTGTGCTACAGCTTGAGTATAATCTTGGTCTGCGTGTTTGTGATATTTTAAATCTGACAATGAATTCCTTTGTAAAAGATGGCGGTCGGTATCGTCTGGATATTCATGAACAGAAGACTGGTAAATACCGTAACTTTACTGTGCCGGTTGCGATTTACGGTTTTATTCGTGATTATGCCTATGAGAATAATATTAATCCAAAGGCGAGGCTGTTCCCTATAACGGAAAGAGCCGTATTGAAACATCTAAAAGTAACCTGTGATTTTCTTGGATTGGAAGGGATAGGAAGCCATAGTTTTAGAAAAGCCTATGCGACTAATATTTATGTAAACAACCACTACAACATAGAATTAGTGCGTGTTCTTCTCCAGCATTCTTCATCTGTAGTTACCCAAAGATACATAGGTATCGGATCTAAGGAATTAGAAGATGCCATTGAGAAAAATATCAGCCTTTACAAGACAGAGTGAAAAAGAGAATATAGATTTCATAATCGGTACACTGTATGGCAAATTTGCCAATAATGCACCGATTTTTTAATATATTTTTAGATAAAAGGTAGAAAGTGTCATTTGGGGGAAATTTTATAAAATTTTTATCCAAAGTATAGACGAGATTTCCTGCAAACATATGAGAATTGGTATTTTTTATACAAAATAAAATCTGAGGGGTATTGAAGAAGTTATCTAACCATACGAGGGGGTATATCCAGAAAAAAACGGGAATTTAGAGAATGTGATATAGTAAAAAAACAGTTAGCAAAAACACTGTAAAATCAAGCAATTTTAACTTGAATACGACGGTATTCAGAGTTAACATCCAGACACTCGTCAGAGTGTTTTGCATACTTTCAAAGCAATTCGTAAGTCTTTGGAAGTACCTGCGTTCTGCAGGAAAGTATCCATCTCCATGAAAGTCAGCGGTATTATTTTGAAAATACTTTGCGTCTGACCAGAAGTGGATAGGCTATACCACTCTTGCACACTTGGTTGCTGAAAAGATGCGTAATTCCGAGAAAGATGCTTAACAGTTGAGAATGCCAGCATTTTGCTATTCGAGTAAGACATATAAACTTTTGATAAGGTTTGGCTGACAAAATATGAATGCCATGTCTCACATAAAGAATACTTGAGAGATTGGAGTTGATTTTTATGACAAAAGAAGATTTTATTTACGTGGGTATTGACCTGCATAAGGAAACGCACACTGCAGTCATCATTGACTGCTATAATAACAAACTGGGCGAGATTACTTTCGCCAACAGACCAGCCGATTTTCCTAAGCTGGTAACTAAAGTAAAGAAGAGTAATACTGATGGAAAAACTGTAGTATTCGGACTGGAGAATGCGTATGGTTACGGCAGACCTTTAGCGGTGTGGCTTATTGATAAGGGGTATCTTGTAAAAGATGTTAATACCGCTATTTCACATCGGCAGGCGAAACACAGAGGTGCCATGTACCGAAAGAGTGACAGTGATGATGCAGAAGCAATTGCTCTGGCAACTTTAAATATGCTTGATAAACTTCCAGATGC
>JBGVMW010000243.1:0-1845 GCA_045125095.1 Lachnospiraceae bacterium | reverse complement strand
GTACAAGTTTAGAAGTAGTTGTATTACCATCTACAATAAAGAAGATAGATTCTTATGCTTTTGATGATTGTGTGAATCTAAAAACAATTGTACTACCAGATACATTAGAAGAAGTATATGCAAATTCCTTCCACAATACCCTGTGGTATGATACATTGGTTCAGGAAACAGAAGGCGAATATATCATATGTGCAAATGCATTATTAGGTACAAAGACACCGTTGTCTGAAATCAAAGTTCCAGAGGGAGTTACTCGTATTGCCTCAGAAGCTTTTACGAATCAAACATCCCTTCGCAAGGTGGTGTTACCATCTACACTTAAGTACATTGGAAGGGATGCATTTTGTGGCTGTACCAATCTGCACACTGTAAAACTAAAAGCAGTAGAAAAAATTGGAATTATGGCATTTGAGGATACTGCAATAAAAAAATTGGTGTTGCCAGATGGTTTGAAAGTGATAGGAGCACATGCTTTCTGGCGGTGTGAACAATTATCTGTAGTAAAATTGCCGGACAGTGTAGAGGAGATAGACGAGGGTGCATTTGAGCGAACTAGTATTGAAAAGATTACATTTCCAAAACATGTTAAAAAGATTGGTAAAAGTGTATTAGGCAACTGCCCGAAATTAAAGGAAGTTACCATTCTCAATAGAAATGCAGAATTGTTATATGTCTCAGGAAATTATTGTAACCCGGATTGTGATGAAACATTATTAGGTGGACCAAGAAGGGGACGGAATGGCGTATACAAGGACAAGAAGACAAAGCGAGTAGTGACAGTAAGAGGATACAAGTATTCTACGGCACAGGAAATGGTGGATCGACAGAATCCTATTGCCAGACATTTAGGATACAAGAGTATTCAGTTTGAGGCAATCGATCCAAAAACCACAAATAAAATATTGGATTCCGTGAAGGTGCCAAAGACAATAACAATCACCAAGAAAAAGGGGAAAACGATTTCCGTAACGTTGCCAAAGAATGTAAAACTTGTGAAGAAGTTTACGAAAAATAAAGGGCAGGTCATGGTTGAACGGTGCTTAGTAGATTACAGTGATTTACAAGTGTCTGCAAAAGGAAAGGTTACCTATACCTCATTCGTTATGGAGTCAGGGTTTAGTAACCGTATTGTTTGCACTACGGTAAGATTACCGAATGGACGCTGTAAAGTATTTACTACAAAGGTGAAGGTAAAATAATTGAACTAGGTTATCCTACAAACAGAAGAAATAACTGTGAAATAGGATGGCATCCAAAGGTATTGCTACTATAAACTTGAATTGATAAGAATGAGAAGGGAAAGAAACATATGAAACAAAATACGTGGAAGATGTGGTTTGTGCGTTGTTTTTGCATGGTTGCAATAATGTTGCTGTTATTGCCTATTGAAAAAATGCAAGCAGAAGCCGCTGTTGATGAGAGTACATCACAGGAAACGGCAACACCTGAATTTGAAATTAGGGAGGATGGTGTATTGTTAAAGTATAATGGTGATGGAGGTGTAGTTACGGTTCCGGACGGAGTGAGGTTTATATGTGATTATGCCTTTTGTGAGGATGATTATGCGAATACTCCAAGGGATATAATTACAGAACTTATTCTTCCAGAGGGATTGACATCGCTAGAGGATGATCCTTTTATGCATTTTCAGAATTTACAAAAGGTAACATTTCCGTCCACGTTAAAGACGATAACAGGTTTTAATGGCTGTACACAGTTAAAAGAAGTAGTTATTCCAGAAGGTGTGGAGGAAATAAGCTGGAATGCTTTTAGTGGCTGTACAAGTTTAGAAGTAGTTGTATTACCATCTACAATAAAGAAGATAGATTCTTATGCTTTTGATGA
>JBGVMW010000242.1:0-2360 GCA_045125095.1 Lachnospiraceae bacterium | reverse complement strand
TGGATGATATAATCTTCTATGTGCAGTTTTGAAGGTATAATAAAAGAATAACCTTCAAAGTTTATATTCCTCGATAGCTCAATGGTAGAGCACTCGGCTGTTAACCGAGTTGTTGTAGGTTCGAGCCCTACTCGGGGAGTTCGCCTAAGAGATTAGGTACATATGATTGGCTCCATGGTCAAGCGGTTAAGACATCGCCCTTTCACGGCGGTAACACGGGTTCGATTCCCGTTGGAGTCATTGTAGCTTAGCTACATAAATAATAACTCAAGCAGTTAAGGCTGTGAGTTGGATAGAAGCTCTTAGGAAACTAAGTAGAAACTAAAGCCATGCCGATGTGGCTCAATTGGCAGAGCAGCTGATTTGTAATCAGCAGGTTATCGGTTCGAGTCCGATCATCGGCTTAGTTGATTTGTCAACTAGAGTAAATATACTCTTAAGTGTGAATTGTTTTAAGAGTATTGCTTGCTCTTTAGGACCTTTAGCTCAGTTGGTTAGAGCAACCGGCTCATAACCGGTCGGTCCCGGGTTCGAGTCCCCGAAGGTCCATTTTTAAAAATAAGTATTTTGGCCTAGTGGCTCAGTTGGTTAGAGCGCCGCCCTGTCACGGCGGAGGTCGAGGGTTCGAGTCCCTTCTGGGTCGTTGTACATATTGTACATACGAATTTATATAATTTAATCCAGCAATTTTGTCATGGGATCTTAGCTCAGCTGGGAGAGCATCTGCCTTACAAGCAGAGGGTCACAGGTTCGAGCCCTGTAGGTCCCATATGCCGGCGTGGCGGAACTGGCAGACGCACAGGACTTAAAATCCTGCGGGACTAACCTCCCGTACCGGTTCGATTCCGGTCGCCGGCAGTAAAATGCAAGTAAGAAGTGTAGCAGTAATGCTACATTTTTTTTTATATTAGGAAATCATAATAGTCCGTTGCATGACGTTATGTATGAAATTTCCTAGTAGATAAAAACTGATGCGCTCGAATTTGAAAGGAAGGTGCACTGCGTGCCAAATTCGGCGCGGCAAAGCGTGCAAAGCATAATAACTAGCTGGATTCGCGAGAACGTGCTTGCACGCTTTGTTATATACTAGAAACGGCTTAGACTGTAAAAAGATATGTCATTAAGAAAAATTGATGAAAAATATAGTTGAATATATATGCAGATAAGCAATGTCAATGATATAATTTATGAAAAAATGGGAAGGATTATAGTAGAATGAAACGAAATAAAATAATTGGGATATGTATGATAGGAGCATTTGCATTAGCAACTGTAAGTGGTTGTGGTTCACAAGGCTCAGGCGTAGCACAACAGGATGAATCAGAAGTAAAGACAGAAGAATTGTCCACAACTCCATCTGAGACGCATAAAAGTAGCCCTATTGAAGATGATAACCTAGCGCAGGAAGATGATGGGGAAACAGAACAGCCGACAGAGGAAGAAGTATTTACGATAACAAAACAGGTATATGAGAATGATCATGTGTATATTGAATATCCACAAGTAGAAAATCTGGTAAATCAGGAAATTACAGATTGGTACAATGAACAATTTAAAAATACCATAAAGGATGCAACACAGGATGAAGGAGATGAGTCAGCATCCGAGAGCGATACGATAAATGAAACGTTTCAGGTAACATATCAGTCGGAAGATATGATATCGATATTGATAGAGGGATCTGTGTATGTACAAAATACACCCCATCCATATTCTTACATGTATGGTTACAATATTAATTTGAAAACAGGCGAAACCATGGGAATCACAGATATATATACTACAGCAGAAATTGTAGAAATGGTAGATGATTTTCTGGCTGGTGAAAATGTTGCAATAATTGCAAATATGGAGACCATGGAGGAAATGGATGAAGAATCTTTCCAGGATGCCATGCAGGAAATGATGGAATATGACAGAGCTTTTTTGATAGAAGGTCTTGAGGGAAGTGATTTTAATTATTATATTGGTGAAGATGGGAAAATGACAGAAGATGACGAGTCGATGACAGGTCATTATTCGATTCGTTTACCGGATGGTAAATGGGCATTTACGGTAAGTGTAAGTCATGCATTAGGTGATTGCAGATTGGTGCGATATGATAAGTAATGAGTGGCAGCAGGCTGAAAGTGATAGGTCAGCCTGCTGCATTACATTAGTTACCCAAAAATGTAGTGGTTATTGTGTCGGATAAATACAGAAAAGAATAAATGATTCTTTGTAACTATTCAGAACAGGACTGTGCTGAACTGCACAGTCCGTATGAAAACGTAGTGGCAGCAGGCCAAAATCCATCACCGTAGGTGATTCTGCATGGATTTTGGCTCGTAACTATGAGGGTACTGAATAGTTACGATTCT
>JBGVMW010000241.1:0-7374 GCA_045125095.1 Lachnospiraceae bacterium | reverse complement strand
TGACAGTTCAAAATAACTCAATCGAATTTCACAGGGGTAGTTTATCCTTTTTTACAGGTAATTTGATTGATTTAAAAAGAACTGAAACAAGGTTTTGTGATTTTGAGCATTTTATCTGCTCGTGAATAATTCAGGCTAATTAATGCCCATTTTATACGAAAAGCCTTAACATCAAAATCTATCTATATTTTCTTTCTTCCATTCCTTCTGTATTCTGTATTCACTTGCATCCATGTCATGGTAACCCATATTAAGCTTAATTCCGGACTTATCAACTGAAATAGTACCAACATTATATTTGTCTGGATTATAAAGTTTTGATTCCTTAATTATTTCAACAATCTCTGAAAACACCTCTGCTAATTCATTCTCATCCAATTCATACTGTTCTGCTAATGTATAACACTGTACAGCCTGTCCATCAATAAATGCATAAAAGTACACTTCCTGACTTGTTTTTGTAATGCCAACGAAGAAAACTGTCTTTTCGCTCTTATCAGGAATAATTTTTCTTATCTTATCAAATATCAGTGTCTCTGGTTTCATATTTGCCTCCTATCTAGGACTATATTCCTTATACTTCTTTGTTCCGGTTGATTCATCAAGAATACCTACTGTAACCTTTGTCGGATTTCCATTCTCGTCATATTCAACCTTAACAGATGTAATTGCTGCATCGCATCCATCTTCTTTCATTTCTTCCAACATTTGTTTTAATCGTCCGTAGTCTTCATCACTTATCTTATCACTTAATGAATCTAGCAAATCTGTGGAACCTTCCACATTATCAAATTCACATACAGTCTTTTTACCATCAATGGTATATTCAACTCGAATTTTCGAAGGTCTACTAGAATCCCCATCATACTCCATATCAATGTGCATAGTAACCTTTTTGCCCTCTTGCAGTGCTTTGGAAATTTCATTTTCCATTCGTTTATAGTCACCACGGTTGATAGTCCTTCTCATAGGAACAAGATTTTCTTCTCCCTCAGCACCACCAAGAATTCTTGCAATGATATGACCTCCATCATCATCTTCTTGACGCTCTTCTCCACCGGATTCTTTCTGTTCCTTCATATTACGAGAACCGTCTTCAGTATACTCTGGAGTTGAATCACACGACACCTTATTTCCGCGCTCATCCGTCTTATATGTATTACCATTTACTGTATACTCTATATTAGGCAGAATTTCTCCATTCTTTTTATAAGTTTGACCATTATCATCAGTTTCATAAGTATTTCCATTAAACTCATAAGTAGAATTGGGCTCCCTTTTTTTAGAATAATCCGGTTCTTGATTTGCATCTTCTGTTCGCTCTGATAATTGCTCTTTTACATCTGATTTATTATCAGTCATTCCTTCTGTTGGGTCCGATTTCTGTTCTGTTTCAGCAGTTTCTTTTTTAAAGAAATCACCAATATCAAATAATTTGCTAAACTTATTTTCCCTTTCCACAGGATTTAATTTAGGTCTGTCCTGTTGATCAGGAATAACATCTTTGATGTTATCATCTCCCATAAGCTTATCAAATTTATCATTTGCTTCCTTGCTTATTTCACAGCCTTCCACTCCCTTAAATTCAGAAGTTTCTGACATTTCGCTTAAGCCACCAAGAAAATCCATATAATCACGCTCCTTTATATGTGATTTATAAATCGTTCAAATAAATCTGCTGTTTCCGCCGTACCATCAATCTGTGCTTGTTCTTTCGTCAATAAAGCAATTATTTTCTGTTGGTCAGTTTCATTAAGAAGCATAATATTAGGCTCCAGCATTTCTTTTACGCAATCATACCAATTACTTATATTACTCTCTTTTCCTTTTGCCAATCCAAATGCAATTTCAGAATTGAACAAGCTATACACAACCTGTCCTCTTAACCTCTGAATTTCATCTTTGGTTTCTGCCTTGGTATACCTTATGAAGGCCACCTTTGCCTCTGACGGAATCTGCAACATATAGATACCATTTATTAATTCGTCCAAATATTTGGAATCAAGTGCATTTCTCTTATCAATCGGCAACAACAAATACTCGAGATATTTCATCTTATCTATTTCATCTCTTGTTGTATGTTCATAAGTATATCTTGGCACACTTCTAAAGTTCCTATCAATATTACATAGAACAGGTTCTAACCAATTATTTTGATAAACTGCTGCCACAAAGGTTTTCAATCTAGATAATTCGAGAATTTGGTCTTCATTAAGACTTGCAGCTCTTCCAACCAATTCTCTGTCCTCTAAATCCGGCAATCCAAGGATAATTTTTGTATTCGTATTTCTTATAACAGACAAATCCATAAGTCCCGGTGCTTGGTCTGCAATAATAAAACCTTCACCATAAGTTCTCATTTCTGCAATAGAATTAGCCAACATCTCCACTGATTTACCAAGCATATTTGAGCCTTCACTGGATTGCTCTGTAGAAGTACGCTTTAATATATTATGCGCTTCCTCTAATACCGTCACATGTTTCAACGGTTCATTCCCGCCAACAGCATTTGCCATACGATATTCCTGTAATTTCATTACCAACAAGCCCATAATAAGAGATTTCGTTTCACTAGAACCAGTACGGCTAAGGTCAATAATTACATTTTCATCAAATAATTCTTTCTCACTCAATTCATCATTGGTAAATATTTGTCCATACAAACCATTGGTTAATGATTTCAATCGTGTGCAAAGCGCTCCCTTATAATCACCTTTGCTATCAGAAGAATATGCAGAGTCATCCATCACTCTATTTATCTGACGTAAAACATCAATAAAAGATGGATAAAGCGATTTTCCCTTCGCATCTCTATATCTACATTCCGATGTTTCAAGATTCCATCCAGAAACTACATAAGCTTTCTCAACAGCATCCTTCAGAACAGCAGGCATAGCAGCATACATAGGCCAGCATACGTTAAATATCTCAATCAGACGGTCTATATGTTCCAATACATGAATATCCTCTGGAAAACTAAAAGGATTAAATTTCAAAAGTGGCATCTTTTTATAATTAGTTCCATACACACGAACATTATCATATCCACCAAAACGATTCTTATATTCTCCTTTTGCCGGTTCAATGACCATAAACTTTATCGTATCACTTTTCCCTTTTACATTATGTGTCATCAATTTATCCAAAATAGAATATAATGCAGTTGATTTACCTTTTCCTGTAGAACCTGTTATAAATGTATGCATTGAAAGACTTTCGATATCTATACATACTTCCTGCACTTTATCTCCATATCCTTCATTATGACCCATATGATAAAGGCTACCCAACATCAATGTATCATTTTTGTTTTCTAATATATTTCTTCCAAATGGAGCCATTGGTATTACTGTTATTCCTGATACTGATTTCTTAGGAAGTCCAATCTGAATGGCCAGTTCATCTCCGCTTACAATAGAAGCTGGGGTTACTATAATTCCATCCTCTTTACTCTGCCAAAATCTTGGATGCACAAGAGAACCAATATACTTCCCAAGCACTTGCGTATCTTCCGGTTTGAACCATGAATTAATATGAGAGGCTTGTACACTTGAGTTCTTGCCGCGCATAAGTGCATTATAATTGCTTGCTACCGTTAATGCTATCTCACGTTTTTCTGCAATCACATATGCGGCACAATCAAATGCACCAAAACTTTCACATTCATCAAGTCTCTCTAAATGTTTATCTATTTTATCAAGTAGTGTCTTAACAGATCTATTTTCATAAGTTAATTGCAAACTCTTTCCTGCAGTCTTAGACGAAGATGTTGTATCCGTCACCGAATTATTTCTCTGATTTGTTTCTGTTGTTGTATCAGTCTTTCCTGTAGTATCTGACGTACTACTATTTACACCTGCATTAAATCCCACATTAGCAGAAACAACAAAGCTAACTCCTACACTCGCACTTCCCCCAAAGTATTTACCTTTTGATTTTGTCTTACTTTGTGTCAATGCGATTCCTTTTGAAATACCTTCCGAAATACCTTCTGTTCTTGCTTTTGACAACGATAACGTATCGCTTTCATTTATTGTTACAGAACTTCTTGCAAATGTAGAAAGCTGCGTATGCAATAATTCATAGCCCTGCTTCACAACCTGAATCTCCGATGTTGAAACCGGATCTGCAAGCATTACAATCGTATACTTCAAACCTTTCAAAGAATCTACCAAATTTTCGATTCCTTGCACATATCCTTCTATACTCTTATCATCTTCATCACGCAAAGCAACAATTCCAGACACCGCAGAATAACATTTTTCTTTTCCACTTAACTCTATCTCCTTTAATCTGGCAACCTCTGTCTTAGACACTTCTTCTAAATCAGAACCAACAAGGTTCCCGACAAGAGCACCTCTAAATGCTGTTGCATCTGCATGACGTCTCTTTACGCTTACTTCTTTTGAATCTCTTGCATTTTTGGATAAGATTCCAAAATAATACTCTATCATTTGTCCGTCACTTTTTATGATTGTTGCTATGCTACAATCAATAGAAGATGCAACATTAACAATTGTTGTTAGCTTATTTAAGAAGTTTTCTTCCTTATTCACAACCAACTTGGTGAGCTTATAAAACTTTCCACATTCTGCAATATCAATATCTGTATCTTCCGCAGATGGTGGTAAAATCTCAAATTTTTCCAATCCATCCAGATAATCCTTAGTAATTATCGCAGAAGCATTATTTAACGAGCCATTTAAAGCATTATTTAGTTTAGTTTGTGTAACTTCCAATTCGTTTGCCATAATGCATCCTCCTCATCATTTTCTATAATTTTGCTAATTCTTTTGCAAGAATTTCTGCATACTCTTTGTATCCCGAAATTTCTTTATCCTTATTGTCACATTGGCTAAGCAATTCTTCAAATTCTCTTGTAATATTAGTCAAAAGAGAGTCTTCTACTTTTTGTGCAATGGCAGATAATTCTCCCTTAAATTTCTTTACTGCAACATCCAGTTTACTACAAAGTTCATCATAAATTCTTGATACTGCTTTGGCCAATGCCGTTGTCAATTCTGTTTTTTGACTAGCCGATGTGAGTTCTCCGGTGAACTTACCCGCTATATTATTCATAGCTTCCGAAATATCAATATCAAAAATCGGAAACTCTATTCCACTTACTGTTTCTTCCACCATAATTCTGAATAAGGATGAATCATACTTCTCACTTCCCATATCAAAATTACTTACAACAACATTCAATAAACGTCTCTTTATTTCTTTAATTTGTAAAGTTTCACTGAAAACTTCTTCAACTTGATTTGAAGCATCCAAACCATATTTACGCAGATTTTCTATAGCATCTGCTGCAATACAATATGAATAATGTTCTTCATATGTGTAATGTTCTACATGACTAGACCCCCAAGAAAATGGATTCCACCATTTTGAATCTGATACAGTATAAGAATCATGAACAACTTTTGTACCAGTTCTATCTTTGATGCTTAAATAATCCTTACTTACTTCACGTATTTCTCTAATTCCGGCAACCTTTTCAGATTCTAACTTTGCATTTAACTCTCCAAATACCGCAACAATATCAGCCCTAATTGAACTCATTTGATTCTCAATAATCTTTTTCTGTTCAATCAATTGCTCTCTATCGTTATTCTCAAGGACTTGAATTCTCTTATTAGTCTTATCTAAGTAACCCAAAAGAAGATTTTTCAATTCTTCTAACATATTTGGGATAAAACTCTTTGCTTTGGCTTCTAATATAGCTTCTTTTTCAGCAACAACTTCTCCAAATAAAGCCTTCACTTCATCGAAATTACCAAGTAACTTAAGATCCGAATCCATATCATCTGAGAATTGCTTTAGTGCCGAATAAATATTATTTTCTTCTGATGTATATTCTTCCTTACTCTTTCCAGTCATATTATATGCTAAAGAGGAAACCATGACAGGGTCCGCACACTGCCTAATCACTTCAATTAATTCCGGTGAACTACCTCTCATTTCAAGGTCTTTTACAAATTCTTCAACTTTACCCTTTGCCCTTTTCTTCAGTTTTTTCTTTATTATTTTACAGGCTTTAGGAATGTTATCAGCAGTATTTTCGTCATCACCAAAAATATCATCTTCATCCTGTACCCTCAATATGTCACGGATTCCACTATCATATTTACTTGCAATCAAAACAAGTTTCTTAACACCTTTCTGTGGAAGTTGACTTGATAACAAAATCCAGTCACTTTTATCCAAGAAACTTCCTGATTGGCTCAAGAAGAATACAACATCACATACTTCCATAAATTCCTTGGTGCGAATTGTTCTTGATGCAATCGGGTCATTAAGTCCCGGTGTATCAACAATAGATAATCCCTTAAACTCTTCTTTATTAAGATATAATGTTACAGCCTTAACAATAGGGGTGAATTTTCCATCTTCTCCAACATAGTCGTTTAAGCTTGAAATCAAATCCTCATATGTATCAAATTTTACTCGTTCAAATCCCTTTTCGAGATATGGATGAGGATTTACCCCATTTCTTTTTACCATATCTACAATCTCTCTTGCAGAAGTGTAAATCTCATCATCCAAATCTACTACCGCATTATCTTCTAACACACACCATTCATCCGGAGAATAATACTCAATCTGAATTATATTCTCTTCTGAATATTCCATTTTGGTCAGAGTTGCAGTCTTTGGTGTTGATGCCTTTGGTAGTATCTCTTTCCCTTCAAAAAGAAGAGTGTTTAAAAAGGAAGATTTTCCCGCTTTAACCTGTCCTACAACACCAATATTTAACTTTCTATTTTCACGATAAAAATCCTCAGTCTTAATTTTGAAATTTGTGCTTAACTTATGAAGTCCTGCGATATCATCTTCTTTCGCATGATTGGTAACCGCAGATACTATACTCTCAATTTGTTCGGTAAACATAGTAAATTCTTCATTATCTTTCCTAAAAAAATTCATCTCTATACCTCTTTTCCTTTAGATTGCAGCATATTACACATTACCAATGCTCTTATACCATGTACAAAAATTTGTATAATCATCAAAATAAGAAACCACGTACACTGCAATGTATTCATCTGTTTTATCCTTTATCGCTCCGACTTTCTTATCTTCTATAAAAAACACAACCCCGTCACAAGGTGCTATAACTTTCTTTTCAACTGTAACATATTCTGGTTTTATCTCTTCCAGTGTAGACAGAAAAGAATACATATTAGTTCGTTCCGCTTTCTCTTTCTTTTTTAACGTTCTCTCTGAATCAATGTCATTTAGTTAATTTTTATATCCATATGGTTAGATTCCAAAACACAGGGGTCTAACCATATTTTTCTAATTTATGCTTGACACACACTCATAAATGTGCGGCCGCTTTCGCTATTGATGTTTTTTAGAAGTAGC
>JBGVMW010000240.1:0-2383 GCA_045125095.1 Lachnospiraceae bacterium | reverse complement strand
TGTAACCACGGCCTTTGGCTGCAAGTTCTAAGGCACGCTTCATATATATGATGTCCTGTTCCATGCGAATCTCCTTTCCCAATTATTTATTGTTAGGCATTTGCGAAAGTGATAACCATCCGTAAATTGTCAGAATTGTTTGTGACAGATAGCTGCTTACTACATAGTCTAAATTTGACGTGCTCTCGCTCCCTTCAAACGTAGCGGACACTAAGGCTGTAAAATACACAGCCCAAGTGCCGACGTTTTCAGAGGGTCACATATAGACTATGTAGCAAACAACTATCTGTCACAAACAGCTATCTGTCACAAACGATTGCTGCAAAAATATAAAACATCAACGTAGTTACCGAAGCAGTATTAAGCACTATTAGATATGTATTGTGTAAAGAAGAAACTACCCACAATTAAGTGAATAGTTCCTTATTGGTTTTAGAAAGTACTTATTTTATCCTCGATAGAATATATAAGTAATTTCAGCATTAGATGTTCCTACTATTTCAATATAGAACGCCGCCAGGCGCACCAAGAAAGTGCCTCAAGCCTTGATTTTAAAGGACTTGAAGCACTTTTCATAAAAGGAAACACTTTCCTAATTCTAAGGGTATGTTTTGCTTACATATTAAATAAATCCGAATGTGTACCGGTATCAACCAATGTCATCAAGAAGTTTAATATTTAGCCCTCTCTTCTTGGCAAGTTTCAATCCTTTTTTAAACTTACCCGTCAATACTAATTCATATTTCATTCGCCCAAATCCTCTAATGCTTCTGAAAAGCTACTGTATCTCTTAGTGTTCGGGTCTCTGCTAATTCTTCTTGCTTCTTCCATAGCTTCAATCACTTCTGCTTTATACTGAGGAACTTCTACTGCAAAAGGTAATCCACCTCTCATAACACATTGTCTTAAGAAGATATTCATAGCACTAGACATATCCATACCAAGTTGACTAAATAATTCTACCGCCTGCTTCTTTAAATCTTCATCGATTCTTACTTGTGTTGGTACTGTTGCCATAGTATCACTCTCCTATCCAAACGAAATCAATTCACTTCTTATTATCTCTTCCTAACTCTATTATATTCATTTAGGTTTACATTGTTAATCATTTGTAGGTTTTTTAGTTTTAAATCTATCTAATGGCTTTTCAGACCTTCTACCTATATGCTTTTAGTGTTGCTATAATAGTTTCTTCATTCATTTCTTTAAAATCTGCTTTCTGGTATGTTTCACGAATGGATTGTATTTTGGCTTGACCTTCTTCATAAGAAACTTCCGTTGAACCATCAGCTGTTTCAATATTATAAGGATAATTTCCTTCACTTATTATCGACCTCATCTGTACCTTTTCAATAAATTCAAAATTATCATATAAAATGTACATTGAGTCATCTATACCATCTTCCATTGTACTCTCCCAAAAATAAATAATCTGAGATGCTTTCTCTCCATAACCTATACCACTCATAGAAACCAAATTATTCTCAAGGTTTTATGTTCAATTTGTTGCCCTTGTCAAAATGTTGCCAAATCTTTCCACAGAATTTTAGCCAAAGAAAAAGACCTAAGCAACATTTTATTCTTCTTCCATCAAACCGATAAAATCATCCGGTAAAATAGCTTTCACACTACCATTCTGATAATCTTTGATGTTTCTGGTTACAATGTAATCCATATCTTTTCTTGATGCTACTTTTTCCACCACTGCATCCTCATAATCCGTAATCGTTGAAGCAATGGCTTCCACGCAGTCAGTTCCTGTTACTTCTAATATCCCCATAAGTGAATATAATTTTCCCATAACCTGTTTTGCTGCCTGTGTATCATGCAAATGCTTTCTGATGATATAATAAATATCTGTCGCAGAGCTTGCAGTAATGTACATATCCATGATGTGATTTGCTCCAAGAAGAAATATCTTTTCAGCACTTTCATTCCATGGTTCTCTTCCCGTAAGTGCATCAATGACAACATTTGTATCTACAAGAATCTTCATCTATTTTGCACCTAACCTCTCTGCCTTTGCTTCTTCCAAATCAACATCCTTTGGTAAGATACCAAATAAAGATTTTGCAGTTTCCACCCTATCCTGATATGGATTGGTCAGCTTCGCAATAACCTTTCCATTCTTTGTAATAAATATATCTTCTGTTGCAGATAATATTAAATATTTACCTAAGTTGTTTTTTAATTCAGTTGCGGTAATTGACATAGAATCACATCCTTTCTTCGTACTATTATTATAGATAATTGCGAAACGCAACAAGGTAGTGAATTGTCAGAATTGTTTGTGACAGATAGCTGTTTGCTACATAGTCTATATGTGACCCTCTGAAAACGTCGGCACTTAGGCTGTGTATTTTACAGCCTTAGTGTCCGCTAC
>JBGVMW010000239.1:0-8553 GCA_045125095.1 Lachnospiraceae bacterium | reverse complement strand
TCCGCCCCGAGCGCGAGATTGGCAATGAGGTACTGACTGTTGAGCATATGTCAAAGACCATCGACGGCGTGAAGGTTCTGGACGATGTTTCCTTTATTATCGGACATAATGACAAGGTTGCGTTTGTTGGTTCCAACGAGCTGGCAAAGACCACCCTGTTCCAGATTCTGGCCGGAGAGATGGAACCCGACGAAGGTTCCTATAAGTGGGGCGTGACCACCTCTCAGGCATATTTCGCAAAGGATAATACCGCTATTTTTGACAGCGATCTGACCATTACCGACTGGCTGACCCAGTATTCCGTTATCAAGGACGCCACCTATGTCCGCGGCTTCCTGGGACGTATGCTGTTCGCCGGCGATGACGGCATGAAGCGTCTGCGGGTGCTGTCCGGTGGTGAGAAGGTTCGCTGCCAGTTGTCCATGATGATGATTCTTGCGGCTAACTGCTTGATTTTCGATGAGCCTACCAACCATTTGGATATGGATTCGATTGCCTGGTTAGAAGGATTTCTTCTAAATTACAAAGGAGCCGTTATTATCGTTGCCCATGACCGTTACTTTTTAGATAAGGTTGTCACTAAGATCGTGGAACTTGATCAAGGTATTTTAACTGTATTTAGCGGCAATTATACAGATTACGCACAGAAAAAAGAGGCTTTAAGAGAAGCCAGACTTCATGCGTATCTAAACCAGCAGAGGGAAATCAAGCATCAGGAAGAAGTCATTGCGAAATTAAAATCCTTTAACCGTGAAAAATCCATCAAGCGTGCAGAAAGCCGCGAAAAAATGTTGAATAAGATGGAGCAAATCGAAAAGCCGGTGACACAAGATACCCAGATGAAGCTCACCTTAGAACCTAATATCTTAAGTGGAACTGACGTGTTGTCTGTCTCTGGTCTTACAAAAAGCTTTGACGGCACCTGCCTTTTTAAAAACATTGATTTTGATATCAAACGTGGCGAGCGCATTGCTCTCATTGGTAACAATGGAACAGGTAAAACTACGATTTTGAAAATTATCAATGGATTAATTGGTGCTGACAGTGGCGAGGTGAAACCTGGTGCAAATGTACATATTGGCTACTACGATCAGGAACATCATGTACTACACATGGACAAGACTATTTTTGAAGAAATCTCTGACACTTATCCCAACATGAACAACACCCAGATTCGCAATGTGTTAGCTGCCTTCTTATTCACAGGTGATGATGTATTCAAGAAAATCAGTGATTTAAGTGGTGGAGAGCGTGGTCGTGTTTCTCTTGCCAAACTTATGTTATCCGAAGCAAATTTTCTGATTCTGGATGAGCCGACTAACCATTTAGACATTACTTCCAAGGAAATATTAGAGAACGCCTTGAACAGTTACACTGGTACAGTTCTCTATGTTTCCCATGACCGTTATTTTATCAACAAGACAGCAACCCGTATTCTGCATTTAACACAGAATCAGATTGTAAACTATGTTGGTAACTACGATTATTTCCTTGAGAAAAAGGACATTCTCTCGCCAACCGAATCTGTTGTCGCTACCACATCCACCGCCACCGCCTCTAACAGTGATGGAAAATTAGATTGGAAAAAGCAAAAAGAAGAACAGGCGAATAAGCGAAAAAAAGAAAATGAACTGAAACGTTTAGAAGAACAAATTGCCGAATTAGAAGGTAAAATTGCCCAACTGGACGAGTTAATGACAACCGAGGAGGTCTTCTCCAACGTGCAGAAATGTTTAGAAGTCTCCAATGAAAAAAATGAACTTGTGGCAAAATTAGAAGAAGCCTATGAAAAATGGGAAGTCCTGGCTGAATAAGCTGTGGACTTCCCGTGTAACGCATTCAAAAATGAGACCTTTTACCATACAAATGTATCATAAATTTTTAAAGTTCTGTCAATTTCTTTGTACAGGTAACAGCTAATGCTCCCGGTCCAATGTGACAGGATACGCTTAGGGATAATGGATTGATATACATTTCCGCTGTAACATCCGGGAATAATTTCTGTACTTCTGCCTTGAATTCCTCTGCCGCTTCTCTGTTATTGGTATATGCAATGTCCAAATACACAATGTCTCCTTTGCCCTCTGTGTCAAAACGTGTTTCCATGTCCTTCTTAATTGCATCTGTCATAATGGTTTTCGCCTGCTTTGCTGTTCTTGCTTTCGCGAAAGCATCTAGCTTTTCTCCTTGAATCTGCAAGACGGGTTTGATTCTCAAAAGTGTTCCAAAAGCTGCAGCCGCCGGTGTAATTCTTCCGCCTTTTTTCAAGTATTTCAATGTATCTAACGTAATGTAGATGCTAGAATCAAATTTTGTTTCTTCCAGGATCTGCTTCACTTCCGAAGCTGTTTTTCCCTGACGCACCAGTTCTAATGCTTCCATGACAGAACGCTTCATCGTAACTGAAATTCTCTGGTTATCTACGACCTGAACTTTTCCACCATATTCTGCTGACATTGCCATTGCTGTCTGGCAGGAGCCACTCAAGCCACTTGACATTGGAATGTGAACAATCGCATCATTTTCTTCTAACAGCTTATCCCACAAGCTTGTAACGGTCTCTATGGATGGCTGGGAAGTGCTGATGTCGGAGCCTTCCTGCAATTTTTTATAAAATTCTTCCTGCGTCAGTGTGATATCCTCATAGAAAGTCTCTCCGTCAATATCGAAAGGCATCGGTATCACATCAATTCCTAACTCTTTTGCTTCATTTTGTGTAATACCACTGTTACTATCTGTTACAATTCTTATTTTCTGCAAATTGCATTCCTCCAAAAAACATAATATTATCTATTCTATCATAGCGAATATTGTTTTGTAAACTACACTTCAAGCACTAAATATTTTCCATCCGGCATCGCAAACACTTCCGGCATATCTTCAATATCCTCTAATGTCATGCCGCAAATATCTGCTCCAATCTCTTTTAAATACTGTTTTACATCTCTCATGTCATCGCATACGGTTGCCATACTGATATCAAGAAATTCATCTGCTTCTTCTACTGTTTCTGCAACCGGTTCATCATATAACTGTGACTGCTTCTCTAAAAATGCTTTTACATACTGTTCTTTGAATACCATAATTTTTCTCCTATTTTATTACTGTTTCCCATTTTTGTTCTCTCGTTATTCTACAAATCCCATGTTCCTTCTACCAAAGACTGCAGCACTGTCTCCACCCGCTTTGTGTGATATTTACACATTTCATAAATCTCTGGTCTGGCGTTGTCCATGGCATACGGAAAGCCGACACTTTGCAACAATTCTACGTCATTGTAATGATCACCAAACGCCATACATTCAGATGGTTTTACGCCCAATTTCTTTTGCAACATTACCATAGCAGCGCCTTTGTTGACTCCCTTTGCTACAATATCCATCCAGAAATTGCCGGAAGTCACAACGGTTACTTTATCTCCAAACATGTCCTGAAAATATCCCTCACTATGTTGCACTCCTTCCGGTTCATATATAGATATCTTAATATACGGTTCCTCTACGGACAAAATATCATCAACGGAAGTTACTGTATTTTTCATCACGGTTTTTGCATATTCCACATACTCAGGGGATTTTGCCTGCAAATACAATGTCTTAATGCCGGATAGTGCAATTTCACAACCGTCTCTATCAAGAATGGCTTGTAATATTTCTTTGCCGATTCCCCGGTCAATACAATTTTTATACAAGACTTCTCCCTGATATACCACACAGGCTCCGTTGTCTGCAATATATGCAATCTCGTCTTTTACCGGTTCAAATAACTTTCGTAAGCTTTCGTACTGTCTGCCACTTGCAGCAGCAAACAAAATCCCCTGCTCTTTTAACCTCCGAATCCAAGTGATTGCTTCATCACTTACATCCTTTTTTCCATCCTGCAACAGTGTTCCGTCTAAATCACTTGCTACTAACTTTATCACTCCACACATCTCCCTTTCTCCCTCACTCTATAATCCTTTTCCAAACTCCATTATGATAGTTGGTTGTCAACACATTCACTATCTCCGAATCATTGTAAGCTATCTAATATTCGTTTCACTTTCGCAGCAGGCAAACCTACTACATTATTGTAATCGCCATGAATCTCCTTTACTAAGAATCCTCCGGCTGTCTGAATTCCATAGGAACCTGCTTTATCCATGCAGTCGCCGGTTTGGATATAGCGTTTCAAGTCTTCATCCTCAGTTTCAAAGAAAACAACTTCTGTCTTTTCTGCAAATACAGTTCTCGTAGCTTCTTCTCCTGCCTTTTTCCGGATAATTGTCACTCCTGTATACACCTGATGGGTGTTTCCCTGTAATGCTTTTAACATACGAAAGGCATCCTGTTCATCCTTTGGTTTTCCCATAATTTCACCTTGATATGCAACCACAGTATCTGCGCCAATGATAATACCATCTTCTACATTTTTTGCAACTTCCGCCGCCTTTTGCTCGGACAATTCTTTTACTACTGCTTCGGGATCGGTACTGGTAATTACTTCTTCTCCGGTTGCCGGTCGCACAATAAAAGAAATTCCCATCTGTGTCAGCAATTCTTTTCTTCGTGGCGAATTCGATGCCAAGATAACTGCACCACCGGTTCTTTTCGTTGCTTCTTCAATTCGCTTTGTTGTCAGATCATCTACATCTTCCTTTAACGCAGTAAGATATTCTGAAAATGCAGTTGCCGCTTCTGCATATGTGTATTGCAAATCAAATTCTAATGGAATCCAGGTAGAAATGTCAGCTTCATCATGTTGAATTACTGCTTCCAACTTATCTAATGCCTTTGCTATCTTTGCTTCCAAAGTATTCTGTTCTTCAAATTCCTGCATCAACTCTGTAAGCTCACTACCCAAAGGTTGCGGCATTTTTGCAAACAACTCTTTTCTGCACTGGTTTTCATATTCCTCATTTTTTTCTGTCTTATAAAAGGATGGAATATCCCCTGTAATGGCTTCTCCAATATCATGAAACACACACATTTCCACCACTTTATCGATATCCGCTTCCGGAAATTGGTCTTTTATAAAATATGCAAACATGGACATTCTATGGCAATGCTCAGACACACTTTCCTGTCTCCCGGAGGATGTCCAGGAATGTCTTGTATTGCATTTTAATTTTTCTGCCAAATGCATGTATTCTAATACTAATTTGCTATCCATTGCTCTCTCCTACTATTGCTTATTCACGTTACCATTATTCTGCTATCACTGTCACTTCGCTTCCTAACTCGGATACATCCATAATGTCATTATCTTGGCACCACAACACTTCCAAATTCGGAAGCTCCTTTAATGGTGCCACACTGGAAACATAATTATCAGAAATATCTAACACCTCTAACAATGGAAGGTATTTTACAAAATCAATGTTATCAATTTCATCTCCTGCCAGATATAGCTCTGTCACATTTGGAAACTTCTGAAAGGCTTCTGTATAATCTGAAATACTTATCTGTGTTCCCTCTCCATTGGCATAATATTTCTGCTCATCATAGTCTGCGCCATAATCTAGTAGCGTCACTTCTTTCATACTCAATGTCTTTATCATTTCATTTCCTGTTATTTTGTTAAAATCAAAAGCGACTACACATTCATCCATATAAAACTCTTTGAGATTAGGCAAGGACAATAATTCTTCCACATAACCAAATATGTTTGTTCCACTAATATCTAAAAGCTCCAAACCGGTAAGTTTCATCAACGGTGACAGGTTTTTCGTATAAGTTCCTGCCTCATTGATATGTAATGCTTTTAGATTATTCAGGCCAGTAAGAACTTCCATGTTTTCCAAATTACAATCCGCAAGAGTAAGCTCTGTTACATTTACTGCATTTCCCACAAAACGAATATCTTCTGCCCCAACTACGGAAAGAGTTTGCATATTTGTCATTCCTGCAAAGGAAGGGAGAATCGAATCATATGTAAATTCTATAGCAGCCTCCTCTAGTCCTGTAAGTTCGTCCAACACACTGTAGTCCGTAACTTCATAGTTCTCTATCAAAGTAAGTTGCTTTAATGTGTTTTTATGTTCCCTAAGACATGCTATATCCTTAATATAACTTTTACAGATTGTCACATCCTCTAACTGTTTCATTTCACTGATAAACTCTATATTTTTTAATTCAGAAGATGTAATGGAAAGGGTTTTCAGATTTTTCAATGCTGCAAGTGGACCAAAGTTATGGATCCTTTCCCCATCTGCAATTACCAGAACCTTCAACTGTTCCAGACTACATACTTCCTCTATGCTGCTTATTCCTTCTGCCTCTATATAAAGTTCTTCTAAATTGGTAAATTCCTCAATTCCTTCTAAGGAATCTATCATCAAATCATCTCCGATTTTTATACTGCGTATTTTCTCCACATGCGGAATCAATGACGTAAGTATAGAAGGAGATTCCTGTGTTCCAATTTCCTCCAGATTTGCCAGAGAGTCAAAATCACCTTTACTTAGGATACAACTGCTATTTGATAAATCTAATTTTTTCAATCCCGGGAAACAATTCAAATCTGTCATATCTTCGCTATAGTATTCCTCAAAATACAGCACCTCTTCTTCACCATCGTTAATAGAATACGTCACTTCCTTATTATCGCCTAGTCGAAGGCTGGTAATACTTTCGTATTCTTCTCCTGTCACTTCTGTGTATTCTTTCTGAAATACCACAGAGACAAACTGCTGAAAGAATTCCGACTGTGGAAAATCACTTTTTTCTGCTATTTCCTCCTCGTATTCCTTATCCCAAGTCACACTTATGCTTTCTGTTCTATAACTTGTTTCTCTGTCATCAACAATATATCCTTTCCATATACCAACACAAGCCAACGCAATACCAACAATTCCACCTAAGACTTTACACCAATTTATTCTGATTCCCGGTGCACCAACTACGGCTCTTCGCGGCTCTGTATGGTCTTGGTCATAATCAAACATATTTGCATTTGTTACATTTTGGTAAACGGAAGAATTACTAGTAGTGGAATATTCATTCGCACCCCAATCCCCCACCGGCTTTGCATTGCTATCAAATACGGAATACCCACATTTTCCACATTTATATCTATTGTTTTCTAATACCATTTTCTTTGAACAAAATGGACATTTCTTTCCTTTTTTTCGCATACTTCACTCCAACCGTATTTCTTGCTGCTTTCTCATTTAATCAATCTGTTTCCAACCAAAAAGGGTTTTCTTAAAGTGTCTCATATTTTCTATTACACGGGGATGATCCGGAAATTGCTTAAAATACTGTATTCCAAGCTTGATATTCTGCTCCACGCCTAATCCATATGCATAAATTTCCCCTAATCCAATGCTGGAAAGACACTCACTCTCGTAGATTTCAAACTCATTTCTTGCCGCAGTATAATCCACTGGCGTTCCTAATCCTTTTAAATAACAGGTTCCAAGCATATCGGAACACCAGTCATTTTTACTTCTTGCATTTCTGAGATAAGAAAATGCCTTATCGTAATCTACCTGGATTCCATCTCCTCCATAAAAATAAATTTCTCCAAGACGATTCCAGCATCCTGCCTTTTCTTCTCCTTTATCAAGAGCAAGTTCAAAATACTCCTTTGCTTTTACCAGATTCCTCTGAAGTGCTCCATCAAAGGTATAAAAACGTCCCAATTTGAAATAAGCGTCATATTCACAATGTTCTATTGCTCTCTCATAAAGCTCCTTTGCCTTCCCTATTTCTCCATTTTCTTCATATAGGTCAGCTAACATATATTCAAAACGTCCAAGCTTTTTGTCTGCTCCTATCTGAATGTATCTGTTTCGTTGTTGTTCATTCTCCGGTATGCCGTATTCTCCTTCTGAATAAATAGACACCATCATGCCGATGCCACGTTCATAGCCATTGGCAATACTTTTATCTAACCATGCGATAGCTTCTTTACGGTATTGCACCATTGCTTTCTCCCATAATCTTTCTTCTACCCCGAAAATGTATGGTGCATCTCCATAATAACACGCCGCGCCCAACATAAATTGGCAAAATCCTTGTCCGGCTTTTGCTTTTTTCTCCACTTCCTTCCATACTTCAACCAGAGAATTATAAGGAGGATATACATATCTGTCATCTTTCGGTTCAAAACCGCCCACCCGCAAAGCACCTAACATACCTACGGCACTTCCTAATTCAAGGCTCTTTTGTAAATACTGTTCTCCTAATTCATCATTATCTTCAAATCCCAACACCGGGTCCACAAAACAACTTCCAAAATAACATCTGGCAAGAAAATAACAGGCATCTCCATCTCCTTCTTCGGCTGCCTCCATCAATTTTCGCATTGCCTCAGCACCATTTCCATCTGCCGGTGTCTGCCATATGTTTTTGACTGCGTATTCTACTCTACTATCAAATATTTGATTCATTTTTATTTATCTCTTTTGTTTGTGATATAACTTTTTTCGTAACTATTCAGTACCCTCATAGTTACGAGCCAAAATCCATGCAGAATCACCTACGGTGATGGATTTTGGCCTGCTGCCACTACGTTTTCATACGGACTGTGCAGTTCAGCACAGTCCTGTTCTGAATAGTTAACTTTTTT
>JBGVMW010000238.1:0-4338 GCA_045125095.1 Lachnospiraceae bacterium | reverse complement strand
ATTTTCAGGTCAGAGAATTGTCCCTCCACAATTTTCAAGATGCCCACGGCATCAGCATTACTTCTTGCTCCGGCAGGACTGTGGTCTATGTAGTCCTCCGCCATACATTCCATGATAAAGTCGTAATTGTGATTGATATATCCTTCCACAAAAAAGCGACTTACCAGTTCTTTGTTATCCATAACTGTTGTTCCTCCTTGTCGTTAATATTTATATGTTTACTATCATTATAGGCGCAAATTTGTATATTGTGAACAAAAATTTCTTTATACCTGTTCGTGTCCAAACTGAAATTTGTCTAACAAATATTCTCTGCATGCAATCTCAATAAATAAAACTGGCGTAACCATTCGGGTTGTTCTTCTATGGACTCATACAGTTTGGTAAGTGTTCGTTTCCCAATTCTTCTGTCCAAAACGGCAAACATTCTAACAAGCGGATTTTGGGAGTTGATGCTGTCTTGTATATCTTGGTTACGATACACTTCTAATGCTTGGCAAAATTCTTCATCAGTATATTCTGTTCGTTTATCAAGAGGGTGTTTATCCATTAAATGCCAAAATTCCGCCCAATATTCACCAATACCATTTGGATTAGCATTTGTAGTATATCCATTATTGATAAAGTATGTATTTACTGTTTCCCAAGAGAAATGTTTTACTTGTATTCCATCTACACAAACCTCAAAAATATGACATCCGTCCATTCCAACGTAAGTGGTACAACCATAACGGATTCTACCTTGAAGGGTGGAGGCGAGCATATCTTGTTCAAGATACTTCCGCATTCCACTCCAAGAGCTGAGAATTTTTCCCATACAATACCTCCTCGTCAAATTCAAATTCTTGCGTGCTTTCAGACTCACTGTGAGACTGAAATTTTTAAGTGAGTTGCAAAAAAGGAATTCATCTCCCAATACTCAAATGACAGGAAACAACATCTCACACAAATGATGAACAACTAACTTCTTTTGATACCGCTCTATGATTGGTTTTGAAAAATCCAGCCTATATTGCTGAGATAAAAATGCAATCCCCTCTTTCCAAACCAAGCTAACTGCTTCTGAAGTATGCGGAACTTCCATTACGATATATTTGCCACCAGGAAATATATCAGATGCAATCCACTCTTCATCTGCATCATAATTACCTAATAGTACAACATCATACCGACATTGCTGCGGTGAAACAATATTCACATCATCCTGTGCTATACCAAGCAGGACTGCTTCATCTGTCATATAACCATGATTATTAGCCCAAAGCTTAAATTTTTCCATTAACATCACATTTTCCGCTCCATAAGCTCCTATTCTGCGAGCATAAACCATTGCCTGTTGTTTGACTAGTTCCTCTGTAACTTTAAAAGAACTTAAATCCATATCTTGTACCTCTTTTTTATTAGTACGCGCGTCTAATGAAAAGATACCTTCTTTTAAATATATTATCAACAACTATTTTAAATATCAGCATATTGCACAACTTCAAAGTTTACAAACAAATTAAAATTCCTTCTCATTCATCCATATCCAAATTTGAATTATGCATTACCCTATTATGATTTCCACCATATTGTACTATCTCTATCATATTCAACAAAACCACATCTTTGCAATACACGTTGAGATGCAATGTTATCTAATTCAGTTTCTGCAATAATATATTTGATACCCATTTTTTCTCTTCCCCACTTACAAAATGCCTGAACAGCTTCTGTCATATATCCATTATGTTCATGCAATTTTCCTAAACCATATCCTATCTCAGCTTCACCTTTTGCATTTGGCTCTCCCTTAAAATCAATCGTACCAACGATAACCCTGTCTTCTTTCTTGATAATCAACCAAAGTGTATGCCACAAATGCAAATTACTATTGCTTTCTTCTTTTAATTTTGCTTCCTGTGTTATGATTATGTTCTTATAAACATCATCTATCTCTTCTCCCTGATAATAGCATTCCATTTCTTCTTCCAGTTTTGATACATCATTAGCCAATGCCTTCAGTTGTTTGTGATTCAACATAACTAATTCTAATCTTTTGGTTTTAATAATCATTTTACAAAGTCCTTTCATTAATATTCTACTATTTAGTCTGTACATTTCAGGACTTACGCAATAAAATCACCTCTTCTACAAATTCAAATCTTCTGTTGCTTTCAATCTTGACGTAAGACTGAATTTTTCTGTTCCCTACAAATTTGATAAAATTATTTGATTGTCCAATATCCATCATAGGCATAACCAGTTTTTCCAATCAACATGCATTCTGATTTTGTAAATCCTACTTTTGGGATTGCTTTAATTCTTTCTACTGCATATATTGGAGCTTTATCTTCAAACCAAGATACTTCTGTCAGTTCATTAAACATTACTTTTGAAGAAGAATACATGATACTCATTTGAATGAAATCGTATTTTGAATGCGCATCAAATTGTCCAAACAATTTGAGTTTATATTCATTACCATTTGATTCTTCAATAAAATCAAGCACTTCAAAATCAGAAATATCTACATCTTCTATATTGTTCATTGACTCGTCTCTTTGCGAAGCATCTGTAAGCAATATTCCAAGCTCAACAACAGGATTAAGCAAAATTATTTTTCCCTCTGTTGATTGATATGATTTATCGAACGGATTATTCGGATGTGTCGCTAAAACCTCCATCCATTCCATTTCAAAAATCAAAGTCGTATCTGCATAGTATAGCCTCGAACACTGGCAATCATGTAATGACAAATACTCTATTGTATTTTCACTGATAAATTTATATTCAACCACAACCACACCTCAAAAGCTTTCTTTTCGTTTCAACTCATAACTAACCATATGGCAGATGGTGGGAATTGCACCCACGAAGTCGCCGCAGATACCCCATTGCACACATATCAATCACGCATCCGCGACCGCATTACTCCTTCACCACATCCACCGGAGAATTCAAATTTACTTTTTCCGTTCTACGTTTTTCAACTCTTGTTCTATCTGAGTTCTATCTAAAAACTCAAACTTTTTTTGCGCCATTTCAAGTGAATCAAAAAATTCTATATCATTATAAGGCATTAAATCTGCTTTCCAATTGCCCACTTTACTCAAAAAGTCATTTCCATTTGTAGCAATCAGATAACACCTCTTCTCTGCATCAATATAGCAAATAGGTATATCCGCTTCTAAATCCGTTAATTGCCCTACGGAACCAACATATCCTCCAGCACTATCTACAGCGAAAATATCTACCATCGGCACAGTATAAAAGCCTACTTTTGGAACATCATCCGCAAATATAAAATGTACATCATATTTCTCAGCGAATTTTTGGTACTCACTATTTTTATGCTTAACGGACATAGCATTCACAGGTGCCCCAGCCAGAACTACTTCTGCATCGTTCACATATACGCTAATACACATATCCGCTTGTGTTGTATCTAAATAGACTTTTCTCATAACGCACCTCCAACTTCAAAATTTCTCGTGCATTTTCTCAACTTTCCAGTATTTACGGGCTTTCTCGCCCATCAACATCTATGTAATTTTCACTTTTCCCTTATTTTTTCCCTTGTGAGGAAGCTATAAGGGAAAAAGTGTTGTTTTCGTTTTAATCGTTCCCGACTACCTTATCTAGAAGCCTTGCTGAATTCTTTTTGGCTTCCCTTGTAGCGTGGGCGTAAATATTCATTGTGGTACTTACTGCCGAATGTCCCAAGAGCTCCTGCACATCCTTTGGTGGTGCTCCGTTTGCTAACAGATTGCTTGTGTAAGTGTGTCTTAATGAATGGAAGTGGAAGTTTTCAAATCCTTTCAGGTGCTTCCTGATTGACCTGCACATCCAGTCCAGTGCTTCCCTTCCTAAGTACATTCCGTCCTGTCTGACACACACCAGTGAAATCTCCGTGTAGTCCTCCGGCACTTCCTGCGTTCCGTCCAATGAATACAGTTCATAGTAAACTCTGTTCTTTTCTCGGACTTCCTTGTAGTAATTTCTCTGATAAAGCTGTCCGTACTGAAAGCGTTGCTTGTGATGTTCCTTTTTCGCTTTTCGTAAGATTTCAGCGAGGGTATCACCAAAATCTACGATTCTGACCTTTTTACGCTTGGTAGGTCCAAGCTCCAGCTTATGCCTTGCATTGTTCCGGCTTAGGCTCCTACGCACCGTCAGATACTGTTCCTCTAAGTTGATGTCATCCCAAGATAATCCGGTCACTTCCCCAATTCGCAGACCTGCATAATATGCTATCTGCACTGCCAGCAGTGAGGAGCTTTTCTTTTTGGTAAGATAAGCTATGATTTCATTGTACTGCTGATGGGTAATGGTCTTTTCCTGCGAAAAATCTTCATC
>JBGVMW010000237.1:0-2277 GCA_045125095.1 Lachnospiraceae bacterium | reverse complement strand
GGCATTTTTTTGTTCATTGATATAAGGCTGGACATTTTCCTGATATGAGATGGAAGGGAAATAAGATGTTAGAAATATATCTTGCTATGTTAGATAGCGAAGAAGATAAAAATAAGTTAGAGCAGCTGTATGCAAATTACAAGCAATTTATGTACAAGACAGTCTATACCATTTTAAAAAATGCTACGGATGCAGAGGATGCGGTGCATGAGGCATTTATGAGAGTGACAAGGTGCATGTATAAAATAGATAAGGTGGATTCGGAAAAAACAAAAGCCTATTTATACATTATTGCAAAAAATGTTGCCATCGATATTTATAACGAAAAGAAAAAAATAAAAACTACTGATGATGAAAATTTAGAAGATGCAGGCACAGATGTATTCGATGACAGTATATTGGAAAATTATAATTTTCAGTTGATTGTAGAACAGTTAAAACTGCTTCCGCCCAAATACAGAGATGTCCTGATGCTTACTATTCAGGGATATGGAACGGAAGAAGTGGCAAAGCTTCTGCACATCAGTACATATGCAGTGTATAAGCGATTATCAAGAGCGAGAAGAGAGTTTAGAGAAAGGCTGGTGAAGGCAAATGATGGAACATTTGATTATTGAAAAAGCGTTGAATGAGGTGTACCAGTTGGAGATGTCAGAGATAGAATCCTTGCCAAATCATAAGTTTTCTCTTAGATTTCGCAGGAAAATGAAGATGATGCTACGGGAATGTAATGCTCCGAAGAATCGTACATCGAGAAATAACTCTGCAAAAGTGTTTCAAAGAAAGAAGACGTTCAGACTGGTATTAGTAACAGTACTGCTTATGGCATTTCTGACAGCATGCGCTGCCACCGTACGATATGTCTACGATAGATTTATCCGTGAGGAGCATGCAACCTATTCTATGATGATGTCCATTGAAGATGAAGATGCCCCAACTGAGATTCTGGAGAAGTATGATATTGGGTGCGATATGTCTGGGTATGAGAGGAACGTGGTGGAGGATGATGCAATAGACCGTTGGATTGAATATACAAAGGGTGATAGGTATGTATCTATATGCCAGAGTTTGAAATCTAATTATAATGTAAGATTGAATACAGAAAATGCCATAGTTACAGAGGGTACTGTTCATGGTAACCAAGCCATTTGTATCAAACTGGATGAGAAAGTAGAGAATGGATATGAAATTATATGGGATGATGGTTCTTATATAATTGAAGTATGGGGGAATTTGTCGGAAGAAGAAATGATGGAGATTGCTAATTCTGTGTGTCTTGAAAGAAATTGATTTTTTTCAAAATTTTTATCAGAAAATGTCTGTTATGGCAGTTATATAAATAGAGACATAAAAGGAAGGAGGCGGCAACTTGCTATACATGGTATTATAAAGGTATGAGCAATCGTACTCCAACATGGACATCTGTCACATCGTTACATAAGTATCTTGTAAATAATGATTATAGAGGGAGAGTGCAATGAAAACAATCAAAGTTATATTGTGTATTATGCTCGCAAGCTGTTTGTCGTTGCTTAGTGGGTGTCAAGGAGGACAATCAAAAGAAAAGGCAGTGCAGGAAACGGTTGAGGGATATTTAACAGCATTACCGACACATGATGTGCAGGAAATTAAGAAGTATGTGAATGAGGATTGGAAGAAGAATTTGTCCAATGAAGATTATATAACTGCATTTGTGGATACCGTGGTGTCTTGTGAGTCCATTGATGTTGATGTTGAACAGATAAAAGAAATAGGAGATAACGTAGTAGAAGTTCCAGTTAAATATGTGCTGACTTATTCGGACAATTATATTCCGGTGGGGACATTGGAGATTGGAGAAAATGAAATGGACTATATCTTTACACTGGAACAACAGGAAGATGGGCAGTATGTGATTGCTCATATGCGAAGTGCTCTTGAGCAATAGTTTGAAAAGTGTATTTACAGTTACTATGTCAGACGGACAAACAGAAACAGTTACTGTGTACAGTGATACAAAAACGATATGACAGAAAAAGTCTGTAAGACATATGGCACACAGACTGTTTTAACGGTATCCATAACCAGTTTAGTAATAATATATACCTTTAAGCGTTTCTTCTATGAACGGTTTGTATGTACGACTAACAGGTATCGTGTGCTTCACGTTCTAAAGGATAATTCTAGGACACACAACAATTTATCAATACAACCGGCTTATCTGTAATAAAAACGAAAGGACGAAAAGCTATGAAACTTATATATGCTACATATAACCAGTACTGCAATAGTATAGAT
>JBGVMW010000236.1:0-1664 GCA_045125095.1 Lachnospiraceae bacterium | reverse complement strand
TCTGAAAAAAGCAAAAAAAAATCCTGTATTTTTACAGAGAAAATCAACATTCTGTTGAAAGAGATATACTAGTATATCCGTCAGTAATTAACTCGACTTTTTAACAGGTAGTGTATCAACTACAACTTTTTCACTTGGATCAATCTCATCAAGACGATACTTCCAGTGATATACAACAGGATCCTCATTTACTTCGTCAAAATATTTATATATGCGTTGCACAAGTTCATCCTTAGTTTTTACACGGATTCCTTTAAGCATCTGTCGGGTGAGTTTACTGAAGAAGCCTTCTACAAGATTCAGCCATGAACCATGCTTAGGAGTAAATACAAATTCAAATCTTCCCGGTACAGTTGCGAGGTATTTTCTGGTTTCCTCAGAGGAATGAACTTTAAGGTTATCCAGAACCAGACGGATCTTATCAGTTTTGGGATACTTATCATCAAGTTTTTTGAGAAATTCAATGTACTCCTTGCTACTGTGCTTATCTCTTACGAGTGGAATTGCTTCACCTGTTTGCAAATCTATGCCTGCAAGCAGCGAGATGGTTCCAAGACGCTTGTACTCATAATCCCGGCTGATGGTTTTGTGATTTTCATCTGGCATAAGATCTTCTGATGTGTTGGCAATTGCCTGAATTCCAGGCTTTTCATCATAAGAGAGAACATGCACCACCTGATCATCTTCACTAAACGGGATGAGTTGTCCATTCTCGTCGAATTGTAACGATAACTGCTTATATACCAGAAGAACATTGTGCATTTTCTCGTCAAAATCAGGATCACGATTTTCACAGTAATAGGCTATTTTGTTAGGCTTAATATCGGCCTCTTTAAGTATTGTGCGAACCTTTGACTGGCTGATTGTTGACAACCTTGTATGACCTGCCTCTTCTGCAAACTTATTGATGTGTTTTGTAAGAAGTGCACGTGTCCATACTTCTGCTGAATAGCCAAGATCAACCGGCTTCTGGCAGGCAATATTTATAATCCATGCCTTCTCGTCATCAGTTATTTCAGCGTTCCGGCCACGACCCGGAGCATCAAACAGGGCATTTTCCACCCCGCCCTCTTTGAATTTATTTAAGCACAACATAACGCTACATCTGTTGATACCTACTTTATCAGCAATATCATCAATAGAAACACCATCGGCACGTAATAACAGTATTCTTGCTCTACATACAGTCTGAGCCTGTATTGTCCTAGCACGCATTTGTAGTTCAAGATATGAACGCTGATCCTCTGTTAATGTTATTGTGCCTGCTTTTCTGCCCATGAATATGACCTCCATATATGTTATATGAAGATTGTATCATAAAACGAACGTATAGTCGAGTTAATTAAAAACTTTTATACTAGGAAAATCCAAATGAACCGTGATGTCATTATAATTAAAGCTCTTGCTTTCTAATTTATCAGCCTTTACTATCATCCCAAAATTACCCGGGAGTTTGACAGTTAAATATTAGAAAAAGTACTTGCAGGCCGTATAAAACCTGCTTTTTTTTGTCAAATTTTCTGTTTTATTCTATTGTATTTTATTGCAATGTGTTGTAAAATAAGGCATAGGAGGATTTTTCTATGCGAGTTACGACTTCTAAATCAAAAAATTCAGAATCATTTTATATTTCAAAAGGATATGTCAATAACAAAGGCGTTAGC
>JBGVMW010000235.1:0-1626 GCA_045125095.1 Lachnospiraceae bacterium | reverse complement strand
CCCCCTTGGGGCATTTCACACGCTGAGCCTATAGGCTCGTCGAATGATCCGCCACTTGCGGAAGTTGCCCCACTGCCACAGATGTGGCAACTATCCTTTAGCCTCCCTTGTGTAAAGGGAGGTGGCACGGCTTGCCGTGACGGAGGGATTGTTTTTTCTGATTTTTCACGAGTACAACCCCTCAGTCAGCTGCGCTGACAGCTCCCCTTACACAGGGGAGCCTTCCGCTGCGGCGGAAACTGTGCAGAGCTAAAGCTTTTTGGAACCACCAGCAGTGTGAAGTTGTCAATAGAAAGTAGACACAAAAAACCACAAATTATCCAAACCCTTGTTCGATTCTAAATTGAACAGGGGTTTTGTAGTTCAATTTACAAGAAAGCCGTTCGTTGTTAAAATAATATACGTAATTTTCAATGAACTCTGGGAAGGACTTGACATTTTTTAGATCAAAATCGTGTTTCAATTCTTCTTTTATCCAACCGTTAATAGATTCAATAATTGGATTATCTGTTGGCGTTCCTACTCTTGACATAGAACGCTCAATTATGGTATAATCTTTATGGGCTAAGTAAAAGCCTGTTGAGGAGTAAACGCTACCTTGGTCGGTGTGCAAAATGACTGGGTACGGTTGCTCCTTTACTCTTTCTACAAGTTGTTTAAGACATTTGTAGTATGGAATATTACTGTTTTGTGTTCTTGTTACCGAGCTTGCTATAATTTCATTGTTATACGTGTCTAATATGTAAGTCCATTCCCACCGAATCCCTCGATGAAATATACACGTCATATCCGATACTACAATTTCAAGTGGTCTTGTTGCTGTCCATTTACCTTTTATCTTGTTAGAAAATTTTACACTTTCTTCTCCTTTACTTGCCCTATATCCTCGTTTAGTTTTCGAGCGTATTCCAGCAAATTTACAACATTTATGGGCAAGATTATCTGAAAATAGCCAACCGGTATTTTTTCTCACCATATTCGCAAGATAATGATATCCTTTTGACTTATGCTTTTTATGTTCTTCCATTAGTAATTTTGTCAGCAATATTCTATCTTGTTCATAGCGGTTCGGCTTATCCTTTCGTGCTAACCATTTGTAATATCCCGATCTATTAACCGACATAATCTCGCAAAGATATTTTACATTGTAATTATCTTTTAAGAGATATATTATTTCGTATTCACATCTTTTATGGTAACGAACTCCTTGTTTGCACCAACTCCTTTCACTGCGTACCCTTTTTTTAATCTTTCGTTTTCAATCTTTAGTTTTGCTATTTCTAACTTTAATCGTTCAGTTTCAGAGAGCTTTTTACTTGTATGTAAAGCTGCATATTTGTTTCCGCTTATTTTTGCTTCCTCAAAGGCAGCTTCACCCTTAATAGTGAACTCTCGGATCCATTTACAGATCATGCTATGATCCGCATTGTATATTCTTCCAAGCTCTCTCGCAGAAAGGTGTTCTTCTGTATATCTCTTGATTATTTTTAGCTTATCTTCTTTTGTCCATATGCGTTTCTTTTGTCCCTTTTTCATTTGCACTCCTCCTTTTTCTTTTATTATACCATAACAAAAAGGTAGATACATAGTGGTTTTCTATGTGTCTACCTTTATTTTACCATTTCA
>JBGVMW010000234.1:0-3452 GCA_045125095.1 Lachnospiraceae bacterium | reverse complement strand
ATGAAATTATCTATAATATGATGAAGAAGAGTTTATAGAGATATTATGGTAAGTAGTAAGGCTGATGGGAGAAAAAATCCGATTGGCCTTTTTGTATTGTTTTTAGCCTATGGATGGAGTAAAATAGAATGTGAAGTTAGGATTTGACAAACGGAAGAATATAGAAATAAATGTTAGGAGGAAGTATTATGAGAGTGGGCATTATTTGTGCAGGCGACGAAGAAGTTGCTCCTTTTTTACCAATGATTGGTGAATGTCGAACCCGTGAAAAGACAATGCTAAAGTTTTATGAAGGGCAAATCAATGGCGTAGATATTGTCATTTTGTTTTCGGGCGTGTGTAAGGTCAATGCTGCTATTGCTACACAGATATTGATAGACACATTTGGTGTGAATATGATTATCAATGCAGGTACAGCAGGTGGAATGGCTAAAGAACTGGATATTCTTGATACTGTAATTTCCACAGAGGTTGCTTATCATGATGTTGCTCCTGATATTCTAACTGAGTTCCATCCTTGGATGGAATCCGTATATTTTCAGGCAGATCCTCAGTTGTTGAAATTGAGCAAACAAGCAGTCAGCAAAGTCAATGTAGCAGGCAAAGTGTATTGGGGACGAATGGTGACAGGAGAGGCGTTTATCGCAGATGAGGGGCGCCAAGCAATCAATGAACAGTTCTCACCATTGAGTGTTGACATGGAAACTGCAAGTATAGCTCATGTTTGCTATGTAAACAATGTGCCGTTTATTGCAATCAGAAGTATTACGGATACGGCAACTCATAGTGGAGTGGGACATTTTGAAGAAAATTGCCCCAAGGCATCTGGAATTGCCAAGGACATAACAGTAGCGTTACTGACAGAACTTCGTGATAATTTGTAATATCTACTAATTGTTAAGGAAACAATCGGAGTTGGTGTAAACGAAAAAGCAGTCTTGCGGTTTTATAAAACTGCCCTTTCGTTTACATCAATTTCGATTTTCCCTTGGTGAACAAAGTCGCGTCCCTTTCGCCACTATCTATGGGGATTCAATCTTTGCTCTCTTCCATAAGTTTATCATATCCCGTGTTTTATTAACAGATGGTTTTTGCCAAAAGAATTATTTTTAGGCATGACAAACAGACTCCCTTTACGGAAGTTTTTCGGAATATTCAGTTGTATATTTTAACATCTCATATGCGCAAAAACAGATGGTGTATGCTTATCTGGAAGATGTGGAACCATTTTCCCGCCACAGGAAGAACATTTGCATACATCTATGTTATATAGCAGCTTTATCATTTCAGCGGCATTTCGATTTTTCAATGCAGAAATATATTTTTTACATCCAAGCAGATTTCTACAGTGAGTCATCTTTTTGCTCTTGTTTCGGCAGGACAGCAAACCATAGTGCCGGATTCTGACAAAACGTTTTTGGGGAACATGCATTAAAAATCGACGGATGAATTCCTCGCCCGGAACTGTTTTCTCTTTCCACTGACCTTTGTTTTTATAGTCTTTTACAGCATATGTAACAGTTGCTTCCGTCATGGACTTGATCCGATGATTACTGATTGCTATCCTGTGAGTATATTTTCCAAGATAATTTATGACTGACTGTGCTCCATTAAAAGTCTCCTTACAATAAGCAACCCAGTCTTTTTTATAGCACTCATCGAGAAGTTCTCTGAAGCAATAGTGGTTTTGATATTTCTCCGCTGTACCATGAAACTCAAGCTTTGAATCATTCCACAGGCTTTTTAATTCGCACAAATATTTCCCACGGAACACTTTTGCAATGACCCCATACGGGAGAAAAAACTTCCCACCGGTATCTTTCCATTTGTTGTCCTTATCAAGTCCACCACCAAGAACAATGGTATGGATATGAGGATGATAATTCATTGCAGAACCCCATGTATGAAGAATACAGATATATCCGATGTCAGCTCCCAAATACTTTGAATCTTTCGCCAGTTCGTTCAGAGTGGATGATGCAGCATGATACAGTGCATCATACAGAAGTTTCTGATTGCTATAAATGATAGGATTCAATTCCTCAGGGACTGTGAATACCACATGATAATAGGGTGCATCCAGTACATTCTCCTTTTGGGCATCAATCCATTTTTCTTTCGGAAACTCCTGACACATAGGGCAACACCTGCTTCTACAAGAGTTATTGTGAATGCTGATACATCCACAGTCCTCACAGACACTTATGTTCACACCAAAAGCCCCAGTTTTACAGTTCATGATGTGAAAAGCTGCTTTTCTGTGGTGAGCAGGAAGCTCATGTGTTTTTTCATAAACAGGATAAAACCGTTCAAAGACATCCTGTATCGTACATGATTTTTCCACGATTACTCACCACCCATCTCATCAAATGGGCTTTTAATACCGAGCAGAGTCTTATTGCTTACATGAAGATAAATCTCTGTTGATCTTGGATCACGGTGTCCCAAAAGAGCCTGAATATATTTCACGTCACACCCTGCTTCAAACAGATGGCTTGCGAAACTATGGCGCAAACAGTGTGTAGAAACACGTTTCTGAATTCCAGCCCTTTTTGCGCTTTCGCGGAAGAACTGAATGACGCTGTCCTTCACAAGATAATCGCCAGTCCATGAACTTGGAAACAGAATCCCTGTTGGTCTGCCACATTTAAACCAGTATTCTGTAAGTATCTCGAGTGTACGGTCAGCAAGCAAGGTATAACGGTCAAAGCGGCTTTTGCCATCACGGATGTGTATTGTTTTATTGGTGCGTGAAATATCATCATAGTGAAGGTGCGTGACTTCCGATACACGGAGACCTCCTGAATACATCGTAGCAATCATGGCCTTATGTTTCAGGTTTGGCGTTGCATCAAGAATCGCTGATATCTCTGATTTCGTAAGCACGGTTGGCAGGTTCCTGTCTCTTTTCATACGTGGGATATCATCGTCATCCCAATTCATCTTTAACACTTTTTTATAAAAGAAACGAATACCGGAATGATAGTGGTTGTATGTCTCTGGTGAAATCCCGGAAAGTCTTTTTTCGGTCAGAAATGTATCAACATCATCTGTTGTCAGAGCATCTATTGGCTTATCTGTATATTTTAAAAAGTGAGCAACACTTGTACAGTATGCATGAATAGTAGAATCTCTTAGATTCCGTTTGTTTGCAGCATTTGTAATCTGGCTAAATATTTCATCGTACATAATAAAATCCTCCATGTAAAATCAGTAGTTAATGAGAAACCCTGCTTACATGGAGGTGCATTAGCATAATAAAACCGCTTGTCAGAAAAGCGGTCAAATGGTATTCTTTTCATAGGCAGTGGTGTCTTTCTGTATTGAATTGTTTTGTGTGGTAACTTTACAATATCAAATATCAGCAAGAAATGCCATTGCCTATTTTATTATTGAGAAAAAAAGCTGCACCACAGCCTTGGCAGGCCATCGCGCAGCGATTTTGTTCAATT
>JBGVMW010000233.1:0-2551 GCA_045125095.1 Lachnospiraceae bacterium | reverse complement strand
AAATTCTTTAGGTTAGAATCAATAATGGTGTAAACGAAAAAGCAGTTTTAAACTTAGATAACTGCCCATTCGTTTACATCATTTTTTGATTTAGCCTAATTGAACAAAGTAAGTGTCCGGTGACAAGGAGTCTATGGACTTTTAATCTTTCAATCTTATTTTATGTTGTGCAGATTCATCTGTTGTAGAAAAGCATTCTACAATCATATTTAGAAACGATGGCACAACAATTAAACCTCAGAATCTGAGGCTAAGAAACATATGAAATTCCTTCGTCTAACAACGTAAAGGTAAGTGTTTTTGTGGTTTGCTGAGGTGTCCACCACATGACTTACATACGTATATCTTGATTCCATAAAGTTGATCCAGAATCTCTGGCATTTCCATTTCACGGAGCTTTGAAAGATATTTTTTGCACCCAAGAAGGTTTCTGCAAAGAGTAAGTTTTTTGTTCTTGGTGCGAGAGCAAAGTAATCCATAGTGTCGAATTCGTACGTAACGCTTTGGCGGTACATGCATAAGAAAACGACGAATAAACTCTACACCGGATAAAGTGAATTCTTTCCAATGTCCCTTATTATGATAGTCTTTTACAAAGAAAGTAACTGTTTTTTCATCCATACGAATAATTCGATGATTGCTAATTGCAATACGATGAGTATATTTTCCAAGATAATCAATTACTGATTGAGCACCATTAAAGGTTTTCTTGCAATAAGGTACCCATTCTGTGGCATAACAGGTATCAAGCAGCTCTTGGAATGCATAGTGATTGCGGTATTTCTGAGAAAGGCCATAAAATCGAAGCTTTTCGTCTTTCCAAAGTTGTTTTAATTCTTCCAAATATTTTCCTCGAAACACCTTTGATACTACTTGTATAGGGAGGAAAAAATCATTTCCCTTATCTTTCCATTCATTCTTCATAGTCAAACCACCACCCAAAAGAATGGTATGTATATGAGGATGAAAATTCATTTCGGACCCCCATGTATGTAAAATACAAATGTAACCTACTTTAGCGCCAAGATATTTAGAATCAGCTGTAAGATCATTGATTGTAGCAGAAGCAGCATGATAAAGTGCGTCATACAGTAATGCTTGATTGCTGAGGATAATAGGATTCAGAATATCAGGAACAGTGAACACAAGATGGAAATAGGGTGCGTCTAGTACGTCTTCACGTCGTGAATCCATCCAAATCTCTTTTGGAATTGCCTGACACATAGGACAGCAACGGTTTCGACAAGAGTTATGATGAATATGTATTTGACCACAATCTTCACAGATACTTATATTGGAGCCATATGCACCTGTTTTACAATTGATGATGTTGTGAGCAGTCTTAAGTTGTATGGCAGATGGCGAATACTGTTCGAGGAATGCTGGAAAAAAACGATCGAATATATCCTGAACTGTTGGCTTAATCATTGGAAACACCTTCTTCCAATACGGAATCAAAAGGACTGTTAATTCCCATGAGAGCCTTATTACTTACATGTAGATAAATCTCCGTCGATTTGGGATCACGATGTCCAAGAAGTGCCTGGATATATCTTGTTTCAATACCTTGTTCCAAGAGATGAGTAGCAAAACAGTGACGCAAGACATGAGGCGTAACTTTTTTGGAAAGTTCAGCTTCTGCAACTGAACGACGCATAACCTGTTCTAACGCAGCAACAGATAGATACTGTCCTGTGAATTTATTAGGGAACAGAATTCCGCGTGGTTTTCCACTGCGAAACCAGTATTCTGTAAGCAGATTCAGATTTTTCTTGGAGAGTATAGTATAACGGTCTTGTCTGCTTTTGGATTCTCTTACATGTATCTGCATGTTAGTACGCGAAATGTCATCATAATGAAGATGAATAACTTCAGACACTCTCAAACCAGAAGAATACATAGTTGCAAACATGGTTTTATATTTGATGTCTTCTGTAGCATCAAGCAGGCGATTGATTTCATCTAGCGAAAGAATTGTAGGAAGTTTATGGTCTAATATCATACGAGGAACAGTGGCATCGTCCCAGAGGATATGGAGAACATTCCTAAAAAAGAATCTGATGGATGAATTATAGAGATTAAGCGTGGACGCTTTCAGACCAGCATCTTTCTTTGCTAACAGGAAGTGTCTCACATCCTGACAAGTCAGTTCGTCAGGATTTTTGTCCATATACATAAGAAATGTGGAAATAAAGTTTTTGTAGCTTTTAACTGTAGCTGGTGTAAGATTACGGATTTTACCGGCTTCTTCAATCTGTTGTAAATATTTTTCGTACATAATAGAACCTCCATGAATTAAGATAGTAAAATAAAGCCTACTAACTTTCACGGAGGTGCATGTATAGAATAAAACTGCTTGAGAAAGCAGCGTGGAGATGATATGATTTTCATAGGCAGTTATAGGGACTAAGCCCGTGTTTGAAGTTTGTTATTTGGTCGTGCTTTAACAATACTATCTTGGGACAATCCTGTCACTGCCTATTTTAGCAAAAAGAAAACTGCGTCATAGCCTTGGCAGGCCATCGCGCAGCGATTTTGTTCAATTCCAATA
>JBGVMW010000232.1:0-2288 GCA_045125095.1 Lachnospiraceae bacterium | reverse complement strand
CAGATGCTAAGGAACGTCATGGTTTAAGGTATACCATGCTGCGTGGTCTGGAAAAGGTAAAAATGCAGGCGACGCTTACTTTTGCGTGCATGAATTTAAAGAAATTGGCAATATGGAAACATAGGAAGAGGCAACCAAAGCCACCTGTACATGGGAAAAATAGTTTTTTTGAGAAAATAAAATACAGATTACTTTATAAGGCAAAAATATGGCAGCGAGTGTGGATAACTCGCTGCCATATTTGTCTACGGTCTGGAGCAGCCTCAGCTGCTCAAACTTTTTAGCTTCACAATCACAGGGACGCATCCCCAGTACTTTTATAATACACGCTACTTTTTATGGGATGGGCATACCTCATGGTGGGCGTCATACCACAGAATATAAAAATCATTTCCCTGCTTCAACCCTATTATGCGCAATTCACCTTCAAGTGCAAATGAAAACAGGTCATCTATGAAATCATCAAGGCTAATCTTTGCCAACCTTTCCCTGGCATCTTTACACAATTTATCTGCCGATAAATTATGATGCTTGGAATTTCTCCTGGAACTAGTAGAATGAGATAATACCTCATTCCATGTCAGCTTAGAAAAATCTATTATCTTCTGCAGGACTTCCTTATGCTTAAAATCACTCCTTCCGGGATTAAATGCAAACTTCCCATCCTTATCAACATAGTCAAAATGAAAGACAGGAACCCCCTGACTCCCAATGACTGGTAATGATTCTATAGTCTTTTCACGCTTGACAACAGTTACTTTTACTTTTTTGGCCATTACAAGTCACCATAATAATTGCTCATAGCTGTTTTTGTTATAATCTCGGTGCTATAGTCAAAATCACCAAGACCTCTCCTGGCATTCTTCCATGGAGATTCCTCATGTGACATAGCTCGCAGTTCATAAGGCTCTTTATTGCCATAAGTATCCAAAACAACATTTATCGAATCTTTTTCATCATCAGACAAGGCATCAATATCAGCATCAGATACAATGCTTTCATCGACAGCATACTCACCTTTATGCCTTGCAAACAACTCTCTACATACAGGACCATTTCGCCATGCCTCAAATTCTTCTTCAAACAAAGGTTTGCCAGTCCAGGCCAAAGTCCATGCCTGAGAATAATAACACAACTTTTGCAACTTCCAGGTACTTATTTTGCCAGTCCTTTGCAAGATATATTTTGCCACATCGAATACATTAGCCATCATAAACACCTCCCAGAACTTTTGTTATGCTTATTATATCAACACCAAAGCTGTTATGCAATAGCTTACAAAAAATAATGGAGAGAGCAAATCCGCCCTCCCCATCAAAAGATTTCATTAGAATAAAGAACCTTTTAGCCCCACAATTCCAGTGCCTTCTTCGCCATACGGCTGCCGTAGATACGGAAGGTCTCCACATAATCATCCGCCTGCTCCCGGATAGCCACCGGCCCAAGATGGATAGTCAGCCCATCCTGGCTGCCGCCGGAATACACCAGCATGCCATAGCACATGAAATGAGTCTGAATCATCTGGATGGCCGCCTCACCGCCCCCATGCACATAACGAGCCGTGGCAAAAGCACCTGCCAGCTTGCCACTCATCTCATAGCTACCGCACTTCTCCAAAAAACACTTTACCGTGCCTGCCATGTCAGCAAAGTAGGTAGGCGTACCCAGGATTACGCAGCGGCTTTCCTTTACCCACTGCTCATCCACTGCCTCAATGGACATGGCACGAGCCTCTACCCCTTCTGCACTCATTGCCTCCGCAATAATCTCCGCAAAACGCTTTGTAGTTCCCGACACTGAAAAATAAAATACAGTCGCTTTCATATAAAGTTTCTCCTTAATTTCAAATGGTTTATTTATCTCCATAATGTCCCTTGCAGGCTGCAATCAGTATTGCATCCTCCTGCACCTTGTAGATAAGGCGATCTTTATCTGTTATACGCCTACTCCAATATCCATTCATATTGATAAGAGGTTCAGGCTTCCCTATTCCTTCGTTGCCATTCCTGGCAATATCCTGGATTAAAGCATTAATTTTCTTAAATCCCTTTCTATCCTCCTGCACCCAGGTATTAATGTCCTGCCATGCACTAGCAGAAAGCACAATTTTATCTTAATGTGGCAGAAGACTCCCTGCCTCTATAGGTGGGAGATGAATGCCACGTCCACCGAATTTACGCAAGTAATTGAGGTGGACAATAGAACATAGTGGTGATATAATAGTAAGTGACAGGAGGTGAACGATATGTTACAGCAAAAAGGCTATCAGTATAGAATATATCCCACTA
>JBGVMW010000231.1:0-1613 GCA_045125095.1 Lachnospiraceae bacterium | reverse complement strand
TATAAAATGTCAAGCTATAATGTACAAAAAATATGATATAAGAATGTACAATTAATCTTTTGGCTGCATATGATCTTTTAATCGATATGATTTTCCCGATATTGTTATCACATGGGAATGATGCAGTATTCTGTCAAGGATAGCATTCGAAACCACGGCATCATAAAATATCTCATCCCATTCATTAAAATTCATATTTGTGGTAAATATAGTGCTTTTCTTTTCGTATCTTTTGTCTATCAGTTGGAAAAACAGGTTAGAATCTTCTTTATCGATAGGCAGATACCCTATTTCATCAATAATCAAAAGCTTGTAATGACAAAAATGACGCAGTCTTGCATCAAGACGATTTTCCAGTTTTGCCTTTTTTAATTGCTGGAGCAGATCATGACATTTGATAAAATATGTGCTCACTCTTTTCTTTGCAGCAGCCACTCCTATTGCTGTAGCAAGATGTGTCTTTCCAACACCACTTGGACCTAAAAATACAACGTTTTCATTTTTCTCCAGAAACCCAAGGGCACACAATTCCCGCAGTTTTTGTTCGCTTATATTTGGCTGAAATTCAAAATCATAATCCTTAAGTTCTTTTACAAAAGGAAATGCTGCAGCCTTTATCATCGAACGTGAAGCATTTTTCTCTTTGAAATCCACCTCATAGTTACTAAGTTTCAGTAATCCTTCCGTAAAAGAAAGATTGTTGGTGGTCACAAAGTCCGTGATCTCATCCAGATGCAGAAGCATCTGGGTCAGTTTGAGTTGTTCCATGTTTGTACATAACTGTACGTATGTAGTATTATTCATAACCATATACCTTTCCGATCATCTCTAAATTTTCTTTTGCCCTGTCAGCAATATTTTCTTCCTTGAATATATGCGATTTTCTTGCTATAGCAGCATAATGCTCACTGTTATAATTTAATTTATTTTTGCTTATAGTGTGTATGGTTATGAAATCCGTGCTATAATACACATGGATATAACCATCGTATACCTGCAATGTGACATGTTTGCCCACATACTCCGGTGGGACGGAGTACTGGCAGCCATTATAATGGAACATGCTGGAATGATTTACTTTTGCAGTATGGTTTGTTATCTGATAAAGCTTTCTTATGTTATCAGCGGGTAGGCTGCGTAAGGAAGCTTTTTCTTTTTGAAAATACATCAATGGGATCCTTCCTGTTCCCTGGTTTACCTGAATATTCACTCTGTGATTTATTCTTTGCACAAGTTCATTCAACTCACAGTAATTCAGTTTCCCATTATAAGCCCGGATTTCATCCAGTATTTTCATCGGAGCCTCTACCTTGGCTTTGGTTCTTGGACGTCCGGCAATACATGGATGGACATGGAATCCATAATCATCAGCAAACTGCTGGAATCTGATATTTAATTTTCCTTCTGAATACTCTGTTCTCGCCTCATCCATAACCGTCTTCATGTTATCCGTAACAATTTCTTCCGGCACGCCGCCAAAGGTTTCAAATGCTCCATCAAGAAAAGAAAAAAGAATGTCTTGTGTTTTGGTAAGTGATACTTTATATACCCGGTATCTTGAGTAGGAAAGCAGTAAAACAAATATATTGACATCAATTGTTTCACCCGTTGAC
>JBGVMW010000230.1:0-2975 GCA_045125095.1 Lachnospiraceae bacterium | reverse complement strand
TTACCCAAATATTGGGGCCACAGTATGTGCGGACTTATGATGTTATTTTTAAGTTGCTGAATTTTTTCCTTATGTTGCAGACATTGATGCTGACACCGCTATGGTCGGCATATACAGATGCTTATGTTAAGCAGGATTATGCCTGGATACGAAAGGCGTTTCATAAAACAAATCTTTCCTTAGTGGCTTTGATTTTTCTTATGGTATTAGTTGCCTGGAAAATAGATTTTTTCATTTGGTTATGGTTGCATATACATGTTGATTATAGTTATTCATTGCTAGGTTTGATGGTTTTATATCAGATTTTGATGCTTTTTAATGGAAATAATTGTTATCTTTTGAATGGTATAGGGGAAATTGATTGGCAGCTTTGGGCTTTTATCGTGGCAGCGGCCTTAATGGTGCCGATGGCATATTGCTTTTCGGTTTATCTGAATATGGGGCTTGTGGGGATAGTTTTGGCTAATGATATATCTATGTTAATAGTTGTGACTACGGTTATGTTAAATGTTCAAATGCTGTTTAAGAAATGGAAGTAATTTTTTACGGAAGGTTGGATTTGTAATGGCAAATAGTAAAAATGTTCACTCGCCTGAACGAAAAATTTATCTGGATGTAGTTAAAGGGATAGCAATCATTTCTGTTGTGCTCGGGCATTGCATCCAGTTTGGCAGTGGCAGGGAATTTTTGCAGTCGGAAGCTTTTTTTGCTGATGCTGTTTTCAAGGCTATATATGGCTGCCACATGGCGTTATTTATGCTGGTCAGCGGATATTTATTTGGGATGAGCCTGAAGAGACATACGTGGCGTCAGGTGTTTGCAAGCAGGTTTACATCATTACTGCTTCCTTTGATGTCGTGGGGACTGATAGGTGTTGTGGTAGCTGTTATACATTATCATGGTATAGTTCCTTTACTCAAAGCGATAGTGTGGCAGTATTTGCATCATATGTGGTTCATTTGGGCGATTTTTTACAATTCTTTGTTTGTTCTGATGCTAAGGCGTTTTTGCAAGGATAGTGCATTGATTTATTTTATTGCCTGGCTGCTGCTTTTTGTGATACCTGATGCCTTTAATTTATCCTTGTATAAATACATGTATCCTTATTTTTTGTGTGGATATTTGACATGCAAATTTGATTTGCTGGCAAGGCTACAAGATAGAATTTGTAGTAATTGGGGATTGCTGATGGCTTGTGCGGTAAGTTATGTACTGCTGATGCAGTTTTTTGTGTATGAAAGCTATATTTATACATCGCATTATAGTATTGTCAATTTCAAAACGGGGGCATTTGACTGGTGGAAGCTGGGGAATGATATATACAGAATGGTAACTGCTTTTGCTGGCTCGGGACTGGTGCTATTGTCTGTATATGCTCTCTGGAAGAAAACAAGCCAGTTATCTATATGGAAGATTGTTGCTAAGCTGGGGAAAGCGTCATTGGTAGTCTATCTTTTTTCAAGTGAGGTTATATTTTCCCATGTTTTACCTAAAATTACCCAGGGCATTGCACCAAGCTACTTTATAAATTTATTGGAAACTGTAATTATTTTGTTTGTATGTTATCTAGTTTATATGATAATGAAGAATGTGACATTTTTGAATAAATTGTTTTTAGGTGGCAGGTAGTAACGTATATACAATTATGTAGTGCTGGGGAAGGGGGAGTAGGTATGCCAGAGGATATGTCAGCTTTTTCAACTGTCAGCTCATCCAGAATACTATATACTCCTTCTTCTTTTGCGCGGTTTTCGCTGCTGCATTTGCAGGAAGCCGGTTCTTTGCAGGCTGTGCAGCCCCATATCAGCAGGCGCGAAAAATTGCAGTCGTATTTGTGCTTTGTGGTGTGTCAGGGGAGTGGCAGGCTGGTTTATGAAAATACGGAGTATTGCCTGTCTGCCGGGGATGTGGTGTTTATTGATTGCCGCAAGGGATACAGCCATGTGACTGAGGATGATTTGTGGTCTCTGCGGTGGTGCCATTTTTATGGCCTTTCGATGCCGGATATTTATGCGAAGTACAGGGAGCGTGGAGGCAAGGCTGTTTTTCATCCTGATGATGCCGGGGCTATTGAGGGCATTTTGTCCGGTTTATATGACCTGGCTTCCTCGTCTGACTATGTCCGTGATATGCGCATCAATGAGAAGCTGAATGAGCTTTTGACTATTCTGATGGAGCAGTCATGGCATCAGGAAGTGGCTGTTGCCTCTAAGAAGCGCATGGAGCTGAACGAGATAAAAAAGTATCTGGACGAAAACTATGGCAGGAAGGTATCGCTGGAAGACCTGGCTAATAAGTTTTTTGTGAGCAAGTGCTATTTGTCCAGGATTTTTAAGGACAGCTATGGCTTCACCGTAAACAAATACATTTTATTTAAGCGGATTACGGAAGCAAAGCGGCTTTTGCGGTTTTCGGCTAAAAATGTGGATGAGATTGCAGATTCCGTGGGGATGAATGATGCAAATTATTTTAGTCGGATGTTTCGCAAGGTAGAAGGCATGAGCCCCAGTGAGTACAGGAAAAGATGGTAAGTATTATTTAGCGTAAAAATGGCTGCAGCTTGATGAATAAATCATCAAGCTACAGCCATTTTGAACAAATATAGTATTGACTTCATCAGTTATAAAACTTCTAAATCATGCATTGTTCTATATTTGATATAGTTAATCATCGTTTCGCTGTTGTTATAATGGTTTTGCGATGGCAGCCAGCTCCTCTTGTGAATAATATCCAGAGGACTGCAGTGCTTGCAAGGTCACAATGCCTTGGGTGAGCAGTTTGCGTGCAGAGTTAATTCGTTCACGAGCCTCGCCAATGGTTATGCCACGGGCCTCGCCAGCTTCCAGCAGGGCTTCTCGTTCTTCTTTTTCATTCCATTCAAAGCCAAACATATTAATTACCTCACTTTCGTTGCACTGAAGGTAGTCTCGCATAACATTATTGTCAATGCAGTATCTGATGGTGTCCCTGACAGC
>JBGVMW010000229.1:0-2686 GCA_045125095.1 Lachnospiraceae bacterium | reverse complement strand
TTGAGTTTCCGGCTGACTGCCCCGTATAGCGAGGAGCGCCGGAAAACCTACAGTAAGAATGCCAAAGAAAAAGGCATGAAGGGATCTGCGGAACACCAGGAAAATCATTAAACCAAGAAGTTATTATGAACACCGCCCGTGGGAGAAATCCTACGGGCGGTAGTTTTACTTATTGCCGATTTAACCCGGAAGTTTCATAAATTATATTCACCCAAATACATTTAAAGCGTGCTATTTGACAAAATACGCAACCAGTTGTATAATTAGATATACAACAAGTTGTAAATTGGAGGTACTGCGATGAAAAATAATCTTTTTGGAGAAAAAGTCAGCTATGAGAATTTTGCTCCCCCTTTTGTTCTGATTGCCTTAATGAGCCGCTTTGTTAATCGCTACCAGTCGGCGGCAAACGCCTTTTTTAAGGAATTAAGCTGGCAACAGATGTTTTTTCTGAATGGTGTTACTCTCTTCAAAGAGGCTCCTTCCATAAAGGATATGGCCGACTTTTTGGGTTGCACCCACCAAAACGCTAACAAACTGTATGCAAAGCTCCTGCGGGACGGCTATATCGTTTCGCAGCAAGATAGAGATGATCATCGCAAGCAAAGGATTCACTTGACAGATAAGGCCATGAACTTCCTTGCCGACAATAAAGTGGGTTCATCGGAAAATGTAAAAGAAATTTTCAGCGTAGTGTCAGATGATGAAATGGAAATTCTTATTGATGCGATGGCGAAACTGACAGCATCTTTGGGAGACAATTGATGACTATTGAAACAGAGCGTCTATTCCTAAGGGAAATGAAAGAAAACGATTTCGATGCACTTTATGAAGTATTGGCTGATGCAGATATTATGCAACACTACCCCTATACTTTTGACGAAAGTCGAGTAAGAAACTGGATACAAAGAAATATAGAACGGTATCGGATATTTGGCTTCGGACTGTGGGCAGTATGTTTGAAAGAAACAGGCAAAATGATCGGTGACTGTGGTTTGACAATGCAGCTTATAGGCGGTGAGATAAAACCTGAAATCGGATATCATATAAGATCCGATAAGCAAAGAAACGGATACGCCAAAGAGGCGGCAATTGCCGTCAGAGATTGGACATTTAACAACACACCGTTTCAGATCATCTATTCTTATATGAAGTACACCAATGAGCCATCAGTAAAAACTGCGATTTCTTATGGCTGCAAACAAGTTGGTGAATATAAAGATGATGAAAATGTAATTACGAAGGTATTTGCAATTTCAAAAGAACAATGGCTGATTTCAAAGAGATAATAAACAAATTTGACGAGGTAAATTGAATGAACAAACGAATAAGACAATACGTTGGATTGCTCTCGGCGGTCATTGCATATTATCTGCTACACGAAGGCGCGCATTTACTCTACGCCTTATCGATCGGCGCATTTAAGCAAATTAACCTTATGGGATTGGGAATGCAAATTGATATATACGCTGAAAGGATGACACAAACACAGCTTGGTGTATTCTGCCTGCTGGGTTCTGTTACTACCTTGCTGACGGCATATATACTGATTGCATTGATAGATAAAATAAAGAACATTTCTTCAAAAGCAGTAAAAGCGTGCTTGTACTATATTACAATTGCAATGTTGTTGATAGATCCGCTTTATTTAAGCATCCTTTGCGGATTTTTTGGAGGCGGCGATATGAATGGTATCAAACTGCTTGTTCCGGAAGCCGCTGCCAGAATTTTATATGGACTTGTATTGATTGTTAATGTTTTCGTGTTTGTGAAAATTGTACTGCCGAAATACAAGTTGGCATTTGCAGATGAAGCGCAATGATTTTTTATAAGAGGCTATAAAAACGTGAGGAGAACAAAATGATAGAAATAAACACTTGGATGAACGGATTTTTGAAGTCCATAAATGAAGCTTTTGGAAGCCGTGTTTGGTTTGTTGGTTTGCAAGGTAGCTATGGTCGTGGCGAAGCTCGTGACACCAGCGATATTGATGTTGTTGTTATTTTGGATGAATTGTCTGCCGCGGATATTAAGGCTTATAATGATATGTTGGACACCTTGCCACATAGAGAGCTAATTTGCGGCTTCGTTTCGGGCAAGGATGAGCTTTTGAATTGGGAGCCTTCCGACCTTTTTCAGTTTTGCAACGATACCACACCAATAAAGGGAAGTCTTGAAGAAGTGTTGGCAGTTGTTGACGAAAGTGCCGTGAACAGAGCAATCAAAATCGGTGCTTGCAATATCTATCATGGCTGTGTTCATAATATGCTGCACGAAAAGAGCGAAGATATTTTGAAAGGGTTATATAAATCCGCTTCCTTCGTAGTGCAGGCAATCGCATTCAAGCAAACGAGGAAATATATAAAATATCTTAATGAATTACTTAACGTCGCTACTACTGATGATCGGCTGATTGTTGAAACTTTTTTGAACTTAAAAAATGGTGGTACGATAGATTTCAATTTGATGTCCGAATCATTGTTTGGTTGGTCAAAAAAATATATTGTTGAAGGCAACGAAACAAATTGTTATTGACAAAGCTGACTATTGCTTTTTCAAAGGATGATAAAATAATTGGAATGATAGAAAGTAATAGTGAATCAGATGTGTTTGCTTTTCATAGCACTAAATCGGTAAATGTAGGGGAAATATATGTGATGCCGAAATATAGAGGAAGTTCTCTCTC
>JBGVMW010000228.1:0-1603 GCA_045125095.1 Lachnospiraceae bacterium | reverse complement strand
ATTAGAGGTGAGGTGGAAAGATGATTAACTTTTCTTGCAAATAAATTGGAATATACAGTGATACTGTGTTTTACAGTACCATTGTACCCATTGCAAGAAAGTTAAAAGTCTATTCACTCGATATATCGTAGGCGTATCACTCTTGATAGGGGTGGTACTATTATGCTGTGACGAGCTGCAAGAATTGACTTTCTTGCAGCTCTTATTTTATGTTCTTTATCCCCGGAATAAAGGAGAAATACGATATGTCGATGATCCGAGTCGAGAACCTTACCTTTGCCTATCCATCCAGCTATGATAACATTTTTGAAAATGTCAATTTTCAAATTGATACAGATTGGAAACTTGGGTTTGTTGGAAGAAACGGTAGAGGGAAAACAACTTTTCTAAATCTCTTGCTTGGAAAGTACGAATACCACGGGAAAATACAAGCCTCTGTGCAATTTGATTACTTTCCATATCCTGTGAACGACAAAAACAGATTAACTACGGATATTCTCTCGGAAGTCTGCCCGCTGGCGGAAGAGTGGGAGCTGTTGAGAGAACTATCCTATCTGGAAGTCCGTGATGATGTACTTTGGAGGCCATTTTTTACGCTTTCCAATGGAGAGCAGACCAAGGTGCTGCTTGCCGCTCTATTTCTGAATGATGGACACTTTTTACTGATTGATGAACCGACAAACCATTTGGATATGAAAGCCAGAGAAACCGTTTCAGCATACCTGAAACGGAAAAAGGGATTTATCTTAGTCTCTCATGATCGCTGTTTTTTAGATGGCTGTGTTGACCATATCCTGTCGATCAATCGGTCAAACATCGAAGTGCAAAGCGGAAATTTTTCTACTTGGTTCACCAACTTCCAGCGTCAACAAGAATTTGAACTCACTCAAAATGTGAAGCTGAAAAAAAGCATTGATAATATGCAAAAGGCCGCTAAAAGAACTTCTGTCTGGTCAGACCGAATTGAAGCGTCAAAATATGGGAACGGCCCGGTTGACCGAGGGTATATTGGTCACAAATCTGCCAAAATGATGAAACGCTCAAAGGCTATCGAAGTGCGGCAGCAACGGGCAATCGAGGAAAAGTCCGGCCTTCTCAAAAATTTGGAAACCGTAGAAGATTTGAAAATAGCTCCGCTTCTCTATTTTTCAGATACCTTAGTGACTTTCTCTGATGTTGTACCGATTTTTGACGGTAAAAATGTCTGCCAGCCAATCTCGTTTACAGTAAAACAGGGAGAACGCATTGCCCTTGATGGAAAAAATGGTTCTGGGAAAACGAGCCTTCTAAAGCTACTGGTCGGGCAACAAATAGAACATCGTGGGACAGTTGCAATAGGTTCTGGCATGATATTGTCCTATGTACCTCAAGATACTTCTATGCTGAACGGTTCGTTATCAGAGTTCGCGGAAGCCAATCGTGTTGATGAAAGTTTGTTTAAGGCAATCTTACAGAAAATGGATTTTTCACGAATACAGTTTGAAAAGAAAATGGAAGATTTTTCAGCGGGACAAAAGAAAAAAGTGTTGATAGCAAAAAGCCTTTGTGAACAAGCACATCTGTATGTGTGGGATGAACCTCTTAACTATATTGACATCTATTC
>JBGVMW010000227.1:0-6817 GCA_045125095.1 Lachnospiraceae bacterium | reverse complement strand
ATATATCAATCACAATTACGACTTTATCATGGAATGTATGGCGGAGGACTACATAGACCACAGTCCTGCCGGAGCAAGAAGTAATGCTGATGCCGTGGGCATCTTGAAAATTGTGGAGGGACAATTCTCTGACCTGAAAATTGAGGTGCTTGATGTATTTGGTGAGGAGGATATGGTTGCAACCAGAATTCTCTATCAAGGTATTCATGCCGGAACTTGTATGGGAATACCGGCTACCGGAAAGCATATTAGCTTTGAGGCATTGGAGAACTTTAGGGTTGTGGACGGCAAGATTGTTGAATCATGGGGCTATTGGCCAGATAAAGAAATTGAAGCAAAACTTCGATAACTTTCAGTCTTGTGGAGAGATTGAAAGCATGCATGAATTTGAAGGTAAAGGAAATATATGAAGTGTCCATTTTGTGAAAAAGAAATGAAAAAAGGTATTTTGTCTAGTAATGATAGATGTAAAATATACTGGGAATCTGAAAATGAAAAACTTGGAATGATGGATAGAATAGTTGGAAAGGGTATAGTTGAAGCTGATTATTCATTGGCAAAGTTTAAAATAAAAGCAGATTATTGTGAAACTTGTAAAAAAATGATTTTTAGTACAAACATATCGAACTAACAAAGCACGTCCAACTTTCAGTTTGAGCATTTGTTTGTAGCAAGTTGTTTGAAAAAATGAATAAAATGCATATAGCCATTATGGAGATTATGTGATTATGTTCTCTGTAATGGCTGTTTTTTATATTCAAAAGACAAGTGGTGTTTTTAGTATAGAATTAGTAATCTGAAAATATGAGAACAATCATGTAGAAAAAAGTCATTTTGTGTTGTTCCCTACTTGGCACGAACGTGTCGGGGAGTCCTATCGTCCAAAATGAGCAAATTGTGGGTGCTGTAATACATGTTTTAGCGAATGATCCGACGAATGCGAAGTGGATGTTTCCCTATCGATTCCGAAGTGGGAATTAAGTGCCGATGATCTGAGATTGGATGCGGTAATTACTTTGGCGGCAGGTGTTATGAAAGATGATAGTGGCGACGGCTCATCCAAGGAGTGCATAGGCGAGTTTACCTTGGTTATGAACAATTCGGACCGAGGGGGAGAAGGACAGTCTTTGGATTCAACAATAAGAAACAAAGCGTGCAAGCATATTAATGGGATAAATCCCCAAGAGTGTGCTTGTACGCTTTATTCTATAAGGATTTCCGGACTCCAAGCTGCCAGAAAGCCACTGCACTGGCTGCGGCTACATTCAGTGAGTCAACACCATGGGACATTGGTATACGTACCGTGTAATCGCAGTTAGAAATGGTGGAGGCAGTGAGTCCATCTCCTTCCGTTCCTAAAATAATGGCAAGCTTTTCTTCAGTAAGAAGTTTAGGGTCATCGATAGTGACAGAATCATCGCTTAACGCCATAGCAGCAGTTTTAAATCCAAGCTCGTGGAGATATTGGATGCCCCGTTCCGGCCATTGGCTGGCTTGATCCTCAAGGAAAGTCCAAGGTACCTGAAATACTGTTCCCATGCTGACTCGGATTGCACGCCGATATAAAGGGTTACTGCATGCGGGGGTCAGCAATACCGCATCCATGTTTAGTGCTGCTGCAGAGCGAAAAATGGCACCAACATTGGTAGGATTCATAACATTTTCTAATATGGCAATGCGATGCGTGCCAGTACATACTTCCTCTATACTTGGAAGTTTGGGACGTCGCATCGCACACAACATACCGCGGGTTAGCTGAAATCCGGTAAGTTTTGTTAATACCTCAAATTCAGCAGTATAAACAGGGATTTCGCCACAACGTGCGATAATATCCTTTGCTTGTCCATCGATATGTTTTCGCTCTACCAGAATGGATATCGGCACACATCCGGCATCAAGAGCGCGTTCAATTACCTTTGGACTTTCTGCAATAAAAAGCCCTTTTTCGGGTTCGTGACGATTGAGTAGCTGTACTTCTGTATAACGGGCATATATATCCAGTTCTGGTGCTGCAAAGTCGGTTATTTCAATGATATTTGGCATAGATATCTCCTTAAGTCAAAGCCATACAAACACATGCAAAAAAAGGCAACTAGTACATCGTTTTGTAAATGACTATACCATTCACGCAGAATATGTTTCTGAGAGTGCAGCAAAAAACGTAGGCGTAGCGGGCTACGCTAAGGCTTTTTTTTATATACTAGGAAAACACAACGGTTCGTTGTGTGGTATAATGTATGAAATTTCCTAGTATATAAAAAACTGATGTACACGAATTTGAAAGGAAGGCGCACTGCGTGCCAAATTCGGCGCGGCAAAGCGTGCAAGCACAATAACTAGCTGGATTCGCGAGAGCGTGCTTGCACGCTTTGTTCTGTGTTATCGGGAAAATAGGTAAGTGATATGGTGTAGTTATTTCAAATACCATGTACTAGGTATGTTGTTGGTTTTGTTTTTAAAGAACATTATAGTGTCAAAATAGAAAGGTGTCAAATCCGAACATGGGGTGTTGGGAATATATTCCATTGCTTTTCTTTGTATTTTCGATAAAATGTTATAGACAGAAAATATAAAAGAAGGAGCAGTATATGAACGAAAAAAAAGAGTTTAAACCATATATTCCAGCAGAAAAGGTTACCCCGGAATTCACGCTAACCTCCATACTTATGGGCATTGCACTGGCTATTGTGTTTGGCGCTGCCAATGCGTACTTAGGACTTAGAGTAGGTATGACAGTTTCAGCATCCATTCCGGCGGCTGTTATTGCAATGGGTGTGATTCGTGTGGTGATGCGTAAAAATTCCATTTTGGAAAGCAATATGGTGCAGACAATCGGTTCTGCAGGGGAATCTTTGGCGGCAGGTTCTATTTTTACACTGCCAGCTTTGTTTTTATGGGCGGCAGAAGGGAGAATGGGTAAGCCAAGCATCATTGAGATTACACTGATTGCATTGTTAGGTGGTATGTTAGGTGTTATTTTCATGGTTCCACTAAGAAATGCGTTGATTGTAAAGGAACATGGGATTTTACCATATCCGGAGGGCAGTGCATGTGCGGAGGTTCTTTTGGCAGGGGAAGAAGGGGGAGCCAATGCAACAACCGTATTTGCAGGAATGGGCTTTGCCGCATTGTTTAAAGTGGTGATTGATGGATTCAAAGTAGTTCCAAGTGAAGTTTCTCTTAGAATTAAAAATTTCAGTGGCGAGATTGGAACACAGATATATCCGGCTGTTATGAGTGTGGGGTATATTTGTGGACCTCGTATTTCCTCATATATGTTTGCAGGAGGTGTGCTGAGCTGGCTGGTTTTGATTCCAATGATGGTATTGTTTGGTGAGCAGCTTGTATTATATCCGGGAACAGAACCAATTGGTGAAATGTTTGCAACTGGCGGAGCTTCCGCCATTTGGAGTTCGTACATTCGCTATGTAGGTGCTGGTGCTTTGGCAGCAGGGGGGATTATTAGTTTATTAAAATCCCTTCCACTTATTGTTAGAACTTTTTGTGATGCATTAAAAAGCATGGGAGGGCCTACCAAGGGAGAAACAACACGTACTTCAAAGGAACTTAGTTTTAGTGTTGTGTTTGCCTGTATTGTTGTAATAACATTGTTAATCTGGTTAGTTCCTGCGATTCCGGTTAGCTTTTTAGGTGCTGTCATCGTTGTCGTGTTTGGTTTCTTTTTTGCTACGGTATCTTCCCGTATGGTAGGTCTTGTCGGAAGTAGTAATAATCCTGTATCAGGTATGGCGATTGCAACGCTTCTGATTGCAACTGTTATTTTAAAAATCACAGGTGATACAGGCATCCATGGCATGCAGGGAGCAATTGCCATAGGTTCTATTATTTGCATTGTAGCAGCGATTGCTGGAGATACGTCGCAGGATTTAAAGACAGGATATTTGTTAGGGGCAACGCCTAAGAAACAGCAGATCGGTGAAATGCTAGGTGTTATTGCAGCAGCTCTTGCAATTGGTGCAACCTTATATTTATTAGACCAGGCATGGGGATTTGGTTCCACAGAGCTTGCAGCACCACAGGCAACCTTGATGAAAATGATTATTGAGGGTGTAATGGAGAGTAATCTTCCATGGGGCTTGGTATTTATAGGTGTATTTATAGCCATTGTGATTGAAATTCTTGGTATACCGGTTCTTCCGTTCGCAATCGGTGTATATTTACCGGTTCAGTTAAATGCTTGCATTATGGTGGGTGGTCTTGTTCGTTTTGTGTTTGACAAGCTGAAACGAAAGGAAGAAGAAAAGAAACAGATTGTCAATGATGGAATCTTATATTGTTCGGGAATGATTGCAGGAGAAGGGTTAGCGGGGATTGTTCTTGCCTTGCTTGCAATATTTGGAGTAGATCAGGTAATTGATATATCAAAATATGGGAATGTCCCGGAAATTATAAGTACAATAGGTAGTCTTATTGTATTTGCATTCGTTATTTTGTCGTTGTTGAAATTTACAATATGGAAGAAGCGGAAATAAGAGATTATGAAGAAGAAAACTATAAAATCGGAAAATTATTTGGAACGTTGCCCTATGCGAACAGAAAAAATACAGTGGTCTGTGAGTGAAGATAAAATGATTACACTCGATATTGAAAATACAGGTTTTTTTAACCGCTTGGCGCAGAAAATCTTTGCTAGACCAAAAGTCAGTCACATTCATTTAGACAAGATAGGAAGCTTTGTATGGACTCTTATGGATGGAGAAAAGGATATAATTGCATTGGGTGGGCTTGTGAAAGAACATTTTGGCGATGAGGCAGAGCCGCTATATGAACGTCTGGCAAAATATTTTCAGATATTGGACAGTTATTCTTTTATAGAATGGAAGTAATGATTGAAATTATTTGCTTAACAAGGTATAATGTACTAGTACATCGTTCAATAATTAACCTAACAGCACTGTCTATCTTGCCAGCTGCGGCGTTGGCGTCAGTCTGCATAGCCACCGCTATGCATGTTTCTGCCTTGTAGAGTGACAATATACGCAGCACAGTTAGGTCAAAAATGAATGTGCCGGTACACTAGTTAATGTTAGCCTTGTTAGTAAGGATAAGCAAATAGGGGGGGACAACTATGGACAAAAAAAATAAGTACACAGGAACCAAAACAGAGAAGAATCTTTGGGAAGCATTTGCAGGAGAATCGCAGGCTAGAAATAAATATACTTATTTCGCATCTGTAGCCAAAAAAGCTGGTTATGAACAGATTGCAGCATTATTCCTACAGACAGCAGAAAACGAAAAAGAGCATGCGAAACTTTGGTTTAAAGCACTTGGTGAACTTGGAGACACGCCAACGAATTTGCTCCATGCTGCGGAAGGGGAAAATGCAGAATGGACAGATATGTATGAAAGAATGGCGAAAGAAGCAGAGGAGGAAGGGTTTCCGGAGCTTGCGGCGCAGTTTAGAGGTGTTGCAGCCATTGAAAAGCTTCATGAGGAAAGATATCGCGCGTTGCTTAAGAATGTAGAAGCGATGGAAGTATTTAAAAAAAGTGGTGTTACTATGTGGGAATGTCGGAATTGTGGACATGTAGTAGTTGGTCTGGAAGCACCAGAGGTATGTCCGGTCTGTAATCATCCACAGGCTTATTTTGAAGTAAGAAAAGAAAATTATTAGATAAAGAATAAGTGAATAGAAATGACCAGGGAGGAATCCCTGGTCATTTTGATTGAGATACTGGAAAATTACAACGGTTTATTGTAAAATGTAATACATGAAATTTCCTAGTATATAAAAATAAGATGCGCACGAATTTGAAAGGAAGAGGCATTACGCGCCGGATTCGGCGCGGCAAAGCGTGTAAGCATATGGGTTGGCTGAATTTGCGAGAGTGTGCTTGCATGCTTTATTAGAAAAGAAATGGGGGCAATAGGTATAATGAAAAGAAAAAATGAAAACATATGGGAAAAAGAATGGCAAATCATAACCAGAAAAAATGAAACATATTTGCATAAACATAGAGAAGAAAAGTCATTTTTTTTAAATGAAAAAATTGCATCTCATGTACCGGCAAAACTGCAAGATACATTGAATTTAGCTTTCTTAAAAGCCTTTAAGCTGATATATGAAAAGGGGAATGGTATTATTGAAAAAACCTATGGGAAGGAGCAACAGGAGCAAAAATTTCGAGTAAATGAATTTACAGTGAATCTGACAGGTAAACGAAAGGATTTGAAGTCATTTTCCAAGCAGGCTGGCAGCCGAAATCGTATCAATCTGCTTTTGTCTGGGGTGGAAGGCATAGGCATGGGACTGGTAGGTTCCGGTTTGCCGGATATTCCGCTGTTCACAGGTGTGTTGCTGAAAAGTATTTATGAGATAGCCATTAGCTTTGGCTATGAATACGAATCTGTTAGAGAGCGAATCTTTATACTTAAAATCATCCAAGGTGCATTGGAAAGTGGGGAAGCCCTAACGGAAACAGATATGATATTAGATGAAATGATACGAGGCGGTGATGCTAGGACAGATTTAGACAGCCAGATGACTCGGACAGCAGAAAAGTTGTCAGAAGAGTTACTTTATATGAAATTTCTTCAAGGAATTCCGGTAGCCGGTGTGGTTGGAGGGATTTCAGACACCGTGTATTTAAAGAAAATCACAGAATATGCCCATTTAAAATATTATAAGAGATTTGTATCTGAGCATATACATGTTTAGATAATTGCGAAACGCCAACAAGGTAGTGAATTGTCAGAATTGTTTGTGACAGATAGCTGTTTGCTACATCGTCTATATGTGACCCTCTGAAAACGTCGGCACTTAGGCTGTGTATTTTACAGCCTTAGTGTCCGCTAC
>JBGVMW010000226.1:0-3027 GCA_045125095.1 Lachnospiraceae bacterium | reverse complement strand
GTATTATCCAACACTTTATAACAAACTTTTTTATCCAATCTCATGCAGATTAAAAGAAGTCCCAGCATAAGATAATCTGACGTATTTTTCATCAGATTGTTTTATCCTGAGACTTCTTGTGTTATCATGCTTGATTGTAACCATTAAATAAAAAAGCAGAAATCTCCCCGACCAAAGTTTGACTTCTGCTTCATTCACCCCATAACCATAGCATCGCTATCGTTATGACATTTACTATGATAACAATTGAAACAGAAAACTACAACTACATTTCTCAAGATTTTTATGATAACGTAATCAATTCCATTGATCTGAACCAGATTTCCTGTACTTGTGGGCTCTCTGGCTCTCTCATTTTCTATGGTTCTTATAAACGCAAGGTACAACTCCAGGACAGAGTCATTGTTCTTACTATTGCAAGAGTACGTTGTTCTGCCTGTGGCCATACCCATGCCCTTCTTCTTTCCTCTATTGTGCCTTATTCCCAAATACCTACAGTAGTGCAAGTTGGCACGATTACTGCTTTGGAAAACGGAGTTTCTATTGAATCTGTTCTGGACAAACAATGCTGTGTGGATGAATCAAATCTCCGTTCCATCATCCGTTCTTACAGACTTCACTGGAAGGAAAGATTGCGCTCTGAGCGTATTGCTTTGACTCCATTCCCTCTTCTTATCAGACAGTGCTTTTCCTATTTTTCCAGATCTTTCATGCAGATTAAAAACACCCGGAATAAACTTTTTTCTGCACCAACATAACCTTACACGACTCCTTCCTGCTTTTTCGCTATCCTTAGAAAAAAGGAGGTCTTTTATAATGAAACAGGAAAAACAACAGGAAATCGCTCTTATGCGCTACGCCACAATCGCACCACTTATTGCTGGTCTTAATGAAGAGTATCCAAGTAAAACAGCTTTTTATCTGGAAGCTTCTGAAAAGGGTGCTCTGGGTCCTGATGGAAAAATCCATCATTACGCGCCCGCCACGATTGAAAGGTGGTATTTAGATTATCAAAAACACGGTTTTGACGCCCTTGTCCCTAAAGGTCGGGCTGATGCTGGCATGAGCCGAAAGCTGGATGACGACCTAAAAGAACGCATACGTTACTTCAAAACTAACTATCCACGGATGTCTGCTTCTGCAATCTATCGTCAGCTCAAATCAGATGGTTCTATTATCAATGGTCAGGTTTCCGAATCCACTATCTGCCGTTTTGTTAATCAGCTTCAGAACGAACTGCGTCATACTCCTAACCGGGATATGCGCCGCTATGAACGTCCTCACATCAACGAAGTATGGTGTGGTGACAGCAGTGTCGGTCCACGTCTCACAGACAAAGAGGGTAAGAAACATCGTGTTTATGTCATTGCACTGCTCGATGATGCCAGCAGATTCATTGTTGGAATCGATGTGTTTTATAATGATAACTTCATTAATCTCATGTCTGTCATGAAATCCGCCGTTGCAAAGTATGGCCGTCCTAAAGTACTTAACTTCGATAATGGCAAATCTTATAAAAATAAACAGATGGAACTTCTTACTGCACGAATCGGTACAACTTTAAGTTACTGCCAGCCTTATACGCCAACTGGAAAAGCCAAGATTGAGCGTTGGTTCCGCACCATGAAAGATCAGTGGATGGCCACCCTTGACATGCAGGATTTTCATTCCCTTGATGAACTGCGCGGGAGCCTTCACTCTTATGTTCAACGCTACAACCAGACTCCTCATTCTTCTCTTCACGGAAAATCTCCGCAGGATCGTTTCTTCTCCGAGCCAGAACAGATCCGCAGGATTCCTGATGAGCAGATTGACAAAGACTTTCTGTTAGAAATCGAACGCCGTGTGTCTGCTGATTCCGTCATTATTATTGACCAGATCGAGTATGAAGTAGATTACCGCTTCGCAAAACAAAGAATACGCCTTCGATATTCGCCTGATATGAAAGACATTTTTGTTGTAGAAACTGATGGTTCACTTACACCTATACGTGTATTAAACAAGATTGAAAACGCACAGATTAAACGTGAAAAAGTACGCTTATGTGAAGGAGATGAATAGCTATGGATTACACCGCAAGATATGGATTGGAATTTAATCCGTTTCTTAAAAACTCGAAAGAAGTACTTGTAGAAACTGAAGAATACAAAGAAACCCTGTTCCGCCTGAATTATCTTTTATCCACAAAGGGATTTGGACTTCTTACCGGAAGTGCCGGAAGAGGTAAAACAACTGCTATCCGAAACTGGGCTGCCGGACTAAATCCTTCCTTGTATAAGGTCGTGTATTCCAGTCTGTCCACTCTGACTGTCCAGGATTTCTACCGGAATCTGGCTTCCGAACTGGGAGCCCAGCCAGCATTCCGCAAAACTGACAACTTTAAGATTATCCAAAATGAAGTAACCCGGCTTGCTCTTGAGAAAAGGCAAACCCCAGTTATCATCATTGATGAAGCGAACTATATCAGCAATGCTGTGCTTAACGATTTAAAAATGCTTTTTAACTTTGAGATGGATTCCCGTGATAGAGCTGTTGTACTTCTTGCAGGCTTGCCACAATTGAACAGCACGCTTCGTCTCAGCATCCATGAACCGTTCCGCCAGAGAATTGTAATGAATTATAACCTTGAAGGTATGACAAAAACAGAAGGACACGATTATATAATCACCAAACTAAAAGGTGCTGGATGCACACAGACTGTGTTCGAAAAAAATGCCATAGAAGCAATCCTGAATGCTGCCAATGGTACGCCACGAATGATCAATAAACTATGTAATGCCAGTCTGCTGTTCGCAAACAGTTCAAACTTAAATATCATAACTGCCGAAACAGCTATGCAAGCAATCAATGACTGCGAACTCGGTTAGCTAAAAACCATCCCGCAATTAATCTGCAGGATGGTTTTTTCCATTAAATAAGATGCCCAAACACCAGCAATTATTTTGCTCAACATCTCAACTTTATATCTTAGAAAGTATTATTTAATCTGAAGAATTAAGCCTCATTTAATTTGCCGAATGACAATAT
>JBGVMW010000225.1:0-5992 GCA_045125095.1 Lachnospiraceae bacterium | reverse complement strand
TTATGCTTGCACGCTTTGCCGCGCCGAATTTGGCACAAAGTGTATCTTCCTTTCAAATTCGTGCGCATCAAATTTTTATATACTAGGAAATTTCAGTCACTATATGACACAATGAAATGTTGTAATTTCCTAGTATATAAACAAAAATGGCAATGCGCAATGCACTGCCATCTTTCATTTCATAAATAATCGGTATCAAATTGTTACTTTATGATTGAAATAACGCTGTTGATAAATATCTATCTCCTGTATCCGGGTGTAATACTACAATGGTTTTCCCTTCATTTTCCGGTCTTTTCGCCAATTCGATTGCTGCAAATGTTGCTGCACCGGCAGAAATTCCAACAAGCACACCTTCTAATTTTCCAACAATTCTTCCACCTTCAAATGCGTCATTATCTGCAACCGGAATTACTTCATCATACACAGATGTGTTTAACACTTCCGGGACGAAACCGGCGCCGATACCCTGAATCTTATGTGGGCCAGCAGTTCCTTGTGACAATACAGGCGATGAAGCAGGTTCTACTGCAACAATCTTAATATCCGGATTTTTAGATTTCAGATATTCACCTACACCTGTAATAGTTCCACCAGTACCTACACCAGCCACAAAAATATCTACCTTACCATCTGTATCCTCGAAAATTTCCGGTCCGGTTGTTTCAAAATGTGTCTTGGAATTCGCCGGATTTTCAAACTGGCTTGGAATAAAGCTGTTTGGAATCTCCTTCGCCAGTTCCTCTGCCTTTGCAATGGCACCTTTCATTCCTTTCGTACCTTCTGTAAGAACAAGCTCTGCTCCATATGCCTTCATAAGCGTTCTTCTTTCAATGGACATGGTCTCTGGCATAACAATAATAGTCCGGTATCCTCTTGAAGCAGCTACTGATGCAAGACCAATTCCTGTATTACCGGAAGTTGGTTCTATAATAACAGAACCTTCTTTTAAGATACCCTTCTGCTCTGCATCATCAATCATTGCCTTAGCAATTCTGTCCTTTACAGAACCTGCAGGATTAAAGTATTCCAGCTTTGCAAGTAATTTCGCTTTTAAGTTGTATGCCTTTTCAATTCCTGTAAGTTCTAATAACGGTGTCTTACCAATAAGCTGGTCTGCTGATGTGTATATATTTGCCATATTTTTTCTCCTTTATCTCAGTTATGTTTATGTCAGTATCATACTCTCATTAACATACTTTGTCAATAGGTTTGTATGAATCATTAGATTACATAATGATTCGACGCATCCTCTTGTGTCATTAAATCTGCAATGGTAATTCCATTTAAATAATCACGAATTACTTTATCCAATCCTTGCCACACATGAAGGGTCTTGCATTCACTTGTTTTCGGACATGAATTTGGTTGTTTTTCCAAACAGCTTACTGGTGCCAGCGAGCCTTCCGTTAATTCTAATATGCTTTCAAGAGTGTAACTCTCTGGCATCCTTGCCAGTTTATATCCTCCACCTTTTCCTCTTAATGAATTCACAAGACCATTTTTGCTCAAAATTGCTACTATTGACTCTAAATATTTTTCAGAAATATCCTGTCTATTTGCAATGTCCATTAATGTGATATATTCACCCGTATTGTGCTCCGCTAAGTCGATCATAACTCTAATTGCATAGCGGCCTTTTGTTGAAATTATCATACCTAAAACCTATCTAATACAAATCGCATTATCCTTTCATATAATAGTTTATTTAAGCGTTTGCGAATGTGATGACCATCCGTAAATTGTCAGAATTGTTTGTGACAAATAACTGCTTACTACATAGTCTATTTTTCTATTATTACCTATACACCTTTCTTCGGACAAATATCCTGAAGACAGCATTTATCACAATGAGGCTTCGTTCTTGCTGTACAGATATCCCGTCCATGATACACTAATCGGTGACAAAAATCACTGCCCTCCTCTGGTGGGATTAACTTCCACAATGCCATCTCCACTTTTTTCGGTTCTTTGATATTATCCACCAAACCCATGCGGTTCACTAAACGAATACAGTGGGTGTCTGTCACAATGGCAGGCTTGCCAAACACATCTCCCATAATCAGATTGGCACTTTTGCGTCCTACTCCCGGTAGTTTCAATAACGCATCAAAATCATCTGGCACCTTTCCATTATAATCGTCACGCAGAATCTTCATACATGCACTAATATCTCTGGCTTTGCTGCGTCCCAAGCCGCATGGGCGTACAATCTGCTCGATATTATCCACCTCTGCCTCTGCCAGAGCATTGATATCCGGATATTTTTTATACAAATCCTCTACCACAACATTTACTCTTGCATCGGTACACTGCGCCGCCAATCGTACACTTACTAATAATTTCCATGCTTGATCATAATCCAGGGAACAGGTTGCATCCGGATATTCTTCTTTTAAGCGTTCAATGATTACCAAGGCTCGCTCTTTTTTTCGCATCTGTTTATAACCTCCTGTAAAAAATTGTTACTTCATTCCACTCCCCTGCCACGACAATATCACCATTTTCCGCATAATTCTGTTTTTGTAGTACGATAATGTCGCCGTCATCAATATTAAAATCAATCATACTGTCACCAGATACTTTTAGTAAAAACTGGTTCTGTGAAGCAACTTCAAATACATAGGCAAGGTAGACACTTTTGAAAAGGTTTTACCATTAAAACCCCTCTTTTCTCATCAGTTCTTACTTTAAAAAACGCGATTATCTAAGCACTTACATTATAACAAAAAAGTATCTCTTTGTCTAACCCTATCCGCAGCATCTGAAAAATAATGTAACCCTCATGCATTTCTTTTCCTTTTCTAATTCTAACTCCTTCTTTTTGCTGATTCTATTATCTTATTTTCCGGCCAGTCTTGTCTGTACACTTAACCTTTTTATCTTCTATTTTTTATTTCTTCCAACACCTGTTTATGATGTTCATATTCTTCCGGATATTCTTTCTTTAAGCGTTCATCTAATTTCTGCATATTGGTTAAGAAATGTTGGTATGAAATCGGATGCTTCTTCTTAAGCTGCTCGGCGAGCTGGTGGCGTTTTTCTTCAATCCGTTCCATAATTTCCTGCTCGCTGATGCTAAGCTTCTGAGAAAGTTCTCGTAAATGCAATTCTAAGCGCTGCAATAATTCTGCTTCATCATAGTAACTAAAGCGTCTCCAGATATGTACAAACTGATGGTATTCTTCGTCTGATACTGCATCCAAATCTTTTTTTCCCATCCACGTAATCAGTTTCTCTATATTTTTCTCCATCTGTTCACCTGCACTATCACCGAACGCCCAGACAAATTCATGGTAAGAGTTCTCCTGTTCGGCTACTGCTTCCGGAACATCTGTTATGAAATTTTCTGCGCCAACCAATGGGTATGGCTTGGAGTAACCTGCATCATACAAAGCAGCTGTAATGGTTCTTCGAACGGCACCTTCTTCAACCAGATAACCTATTCCAAAGCTCCTCATCTGCTGATTGACGTTACTGATATGCTCTGTTATGTAAAAACGAATTCCTCTGTTTTTTAAGCTTTTGTAGAGCTTCGCCAAATAATCAGCCGCTGTAATATCAATACTGGTAATTCCTCCAGCATCAATAATTACATTTTTGGTATCTTCCGTGATTTCACTTTCGATATCTGCTGTAAATTGCTTTATATTTGCAAAAAACAGATTGCCACTAAACCGATAAATCAGTGTACCATCTATCGGACGTGCAAAACGATTCTTCTTTAAATTATGGAATCCCTCATGTCCCGGTATCACACCAACATAGCAGCGTCCCGGATTTGCTGCACGAATGACTACATTTACAAAAGATAATACTATACCAATTACTACACCATATATAGTTCCCAATACTAATACTCCAAGAAAAGAGCCTACAAAAATCCAAAATTCTGTCCTGCTTGATTTAAACAATCGCTCTGCTAAATCAAATTCCATCACACCAAGCAATGCAGCAATCACAATTGCAGTCAATACCGGTACCGGAAGATACTGAATGAATCCTGTTCCAAACAGCAAAACAAGAACCATACACAAGCCTGCCACGATACCTGTCAGCTGAGATTTTCCACCATACTGTTCCCCCATGGAGGTACGCGATACACTACCATTCACCGGACAGCATCCACAGATAGATGCACCCAACATACCTACACCACAAGCAAGAATTTCCGTATTATCGTCTATCTTGTATCCATTTTTGAATGCAAAATTATTTTCAGACAACAATGTTTCTGCCATAACCACCACGGCAATCGTCAAACCGCAGATAGCAGCTTCCTTCACATCCACAGTTCCTACATCCGGTATCTGAAGCCTCGGTAGTCCAGGTTCTACTGCCTGCAACATCCGCACGCCATACCCGGATAAATCTACAAAATAAGATATTACTGCACTGACAACCATCACACAGATGGACATTGGAAATTTAGGAAACCATTTCTTTGCCAGTAAAATAATACATAAAGTAGCACCACCTAACATTAAGGATGGTACATTCCATTCCTTGGCGGCATGAATGATTGATTCTATCAACTCAAACAATTCACCCTTTCCTGCCGTTCCGCCTAGTAATTTAGGAATCTGCATACCGATTACCGTGGCACAGATACCACTGATAAAACCACCCATAACAGGCGTTGAAATATAATTCAATACAGAACCTGCACGCAGAAATGCAAATAGTAATAAAAATACTGCAGCAAACAACGTTATCACCGGAACTGTCCGCAATGCTTCTTCGGAACCGGATGTAATTCCTATCGACGCCAGTGTTCCTGCAACGATTGCCGCCGGTGCTGCGTCCACGCCATAAATAAGCTGCGGTGATGTGGAAAACAGTGCAAACAATATAATTGGTAATATTGAGCTATATAACCCATACACTGCCGGAAGCCCTGCCACTTCCGCATAACCCATAGCAATCGGAATTGATATCGCCCCGATAATCAGCCCGGTGCTTATATCTTTCGGTAAATTTTTTAACTGATATCCCTTCATCGTAGGACATAAAATTCGTTTCATATCTACTCCTTTTCCTAGCAGTATCCTCTGTAAAATGTTTACATAAAAACAAAAACCATTATACTCTTTTTATGGGGTGACTGCAATTACTGACCTTCTATTAAGATAAATTGTGACTATTCAAAACAGGACTGTGCAAAACTGCACAGTCCGTATGAAAACGTAGTGGCAGCAGGCAAAAATCCATTTAGAATCGCTTTCAGCGATGGGGTTTTGCTTATCGTATCATTTTCTTACGGTCTCAGCAGTAAATGCTTCAACCTGCCTGAACAGTTACATAATTTCAGGTTATTGTAGATTTGATTTTCCATACACATAAGAAATACCATCATTTAAAATATGTCTGCTGTCAAATGCCTGTTTTATCTGATTCATCAACTGCACATTTGCAGGATTTGTCTCTTTAAAAAAATATTTCTGCTTGCTAAGTCCAATTCCATGCTCCCCACTGGTAACGCCACCTAGTTCATAGGCTTTACGATAGAGAGCGTCTAAATTTTTGTGCAAATCCTGTTTCCATTCTTTTTCATTTCGGTTACCACGGACTACACACAAATGAACATTGCCATCTCCGGCATGACCGAAACTAATCATTCGCATTTCGCTTTCTTTTTCCAACTTATTTACAAAATTGACAAAGGTATCAATCTGATGAATTGGCACAACGATATCTAAAGGTTCCTGTTCCGATACCGCTTCCACAGCTTTTACAAGCGCTCCTCTTATCTGCCAGACTTTTGCTGATTCTTCCTTGTCACTCAGCGGGAGTACCGCTACTGCTCCATGTTCTTTAACCACCGTTTCTAATTGTTCTATATGTGTCTCAATTTCCTTTTTTGATGCCATCTAGGTAATTGCGAAACGCCAACAAGGTAGTGAATTGTCAGAATTGTTTGTGACAGATAGCTGTTTGCTACATAGTCTATATGTGACCCTCTGAAAACGTCGGCACTTAGGCTGTGTATTTT
>JBGVMW010000224.1:0-2680 GCA_045125095.1 Lachnospiraceae bacterium | reverse complement strand
CCGGAACAAACTCCATCATATTCTGACTGCGATGCATATGCCTTCATCTTTGAATAGGAAGCCATACCATGTTTTTCAATCATACCCACATCTTCCATATAAGACATCAGAGCAAACATTTCTAACTCTGTCGCATTATTTGGATCTACATCATTAACACGAACCTCATAATCGCCCACTTTAATAATTGGTTCAGCAGGTGTAGAAGAGTCAGCATATTTTGCTAACAATCCTGTATTCCCTGCTGTTGTAACACCAATTGTTTTTCCATTGTTAGACGATGTAGTCTCTTGTGTTGCAGAACCCATTGTTGTAAACTTTGAAACTGAATCGTTTGAACTGTTCTTACGATAGCCAGCACGATAAAAATCGGTACTGTATCCTACTGCTCCTATGCTCATTTTACTCCTTTCCGCAGTTGCTCTGTCAGTCACAACCGCACCGCTCTCCAGAAATATCCGAGCGGTATAATATTATACTTCTGAACTTACTTCGCTAATGCAACTTTATTTGACTCAACCCATTTTCTATTTTCTTCTTCCATGTATTTAACAAACTCATCAAAAGTCATTTCTACTGGAGAACCAACTATTCCCCAAGTCATATTTTCTGCATTAGGATAATTCTGCTTTAATACTTCTCTAATAGATGTTTTTATCTTCTCTCCTTCTTTAATTCTTTCATCCCATTCTTTTTGAATATCTTCTATTGATCTAACCGTCGCAAAACTACAAGCTACTGTTGATACGCCATTTTGTTCCGTAGTTACACGTTGCATAATATCTCGGTTAAAATACACAGGAACAGAAGTATAATCCTTTATACTTTGCTGCCAGTTATCCATAGAAAGATAACTATCCCAACTTCCAGATTTATTATATTCATCCAAAATATCTTTCATTGCTGTACTATAGTCTGCCTTATCTAAATAGTGCGCCACACCTGTTTTTTCAAACAGAATGTCAACTCTTTGCTTATCTGCCGCAGATGTATTTCCTGTTTCCTGATTTAAAACCATTAGTTCTGCATAACTACAATTTCTTGGATCAATAATCCATGCATGGAGTTTCCTTTCAAATTCTTCGCCTTCTGCGGTTTTACCCTTTAATATATAAAGTGGATTATCATCCGAATAAACATCCGAACGATGAATTTCAACACTCTCACCTGTCTCTGGATTTGAAAATGATACCAATGGTTCATTCACCTTACTACCACTATTCACATCCTCTAATGCAAAATTAAATTTTTTGTCTAAAACTCTTCTGCTGCTATTGATTGTCATATTGCCAGTTATAGTACAACTGCTTCCAACTCCACCTATCGCCATAAATTTTGTCCTCCATGTTTTTCCGTTTTATAGTCAATTTGTCAGTCACAACCGCACCGCTCTCCAGAAAGGTCCGAGCGGCTCATTTTTTTGAAAATATTTCTTTTAAATAGCATGTACCTAATTTTATATTGTTTATTTCAATGGCAACTCCTCTATCGTTCAGAGCCCCCTACACCCTTGCAGTCCACAGAGGCAAAGTTTTATGCGCCTCTGCAGAATTGGGTGTAAAAATTATATCTGTATATCCAGTGAACTACCCGAAGATGGTGCTTTTGTGCCTGTTGCCAGATCAGACTGTATCTGCTGATAAGATACAGTTCCCTTTGCGTTTTCTCCATACTCCTTTTTCAGTCGTGTCAGTTCATCATTATAGATAGATGTAAATACACGTGCCCTTGCAAATTCTTCCTCTGTGCTTATGGCTTTCCAGTTCCTTGATTCAGGATTGTAAGACAATGTTTTATTTCCATTGTTGTCCCAAAACATACAAGCCGCATTCATCTTTCCTCCTGTCTTTCTCATGCTTGATTCATAGATGGCTTTTCTGTCCGGGGAAACTGTCTCACCATGCTGCATACATAATTTTCGGTATGCCGCATCATCCCGCTTCCCGGTGGCAAATTCCTTCTGTGCAAGTTCCTTTATAGCTTTCTCGAATTCTTCCTCCGACATTGCAGGCTTATCACGTTTCGTCATAATATTATCCCAATTCGGTTTTGTGAATTGAATATCAACCGGCTTGAAACGCAGTGCGAAATTTCCATAATCACATTGAGCTAACGGATTATTGGGATTTTTCTTATTGCCAAACATCTGCTGCACCATGTTGGCATACTGTGAATAATTGGCCCTTGTTATCTGCATGTTATATCCTCCTTGATTAATATATTTTTTATGCCTGTTTTGTCCTACGCATATAATTTTTCGCTTCATAAAATCTGTCGGCAGATGCCCCCACTTTTCAAACCCGGACTGCGCCAAATGACTATTTATTGCACCAAATGACCATAACATTTAAAGCATCACCACCGCTTGGAACTTCTCTGAGTCACATGAAATAACAAAGTCTCCGCCGTATTTATCCACAACAGCTTTTACATTCGACAAACCGATGCCATGCATCCCGCCATTGGAATCCAGCACGATGCCGTCCGTGATTTGTACTTTTTCCAAGACAGGATTCTTTACAGAGAAAATTATCTTCCCGCCTTCCTGAACCAGCTTGATATGGATAACGGCTTTTCTCCCCGCCTTTACGACCTTTAAACACTCATGAATGGCATTGTCCAGAAGGTTGGACAACAGGATGACCGTTTCCTCCTCGTTCAACCGCATTCCACTCATGTC
>JBGVMW010000223.1:0-10630 GCA_045125095.1 Lachnospiraceae bacterium | reverse complement strand
CAGCCCGGCTTATCTCAGCCCAGCTATCCGTGGAGTTTACCAATGACAGCTCAGACAAGAAGCAGTACGACAATATGAAAAAGGTCTACAGCATCTGGATCTGCATGAACTGCCCTGAGGACAAGAAGGACTCTATTATCACTTATTCCTTTGAGCCTCATATCATATACCAGGGCAATGACAAGCTGCAGCCATATAAAAACTACGACCTGATGAATATCACCTTCATCCACCTCAGCGGCAAGCCTGACCAGAGCCACCACAGGCTCATTTCCATGCTGGACACCCTGCTTGCCAAGATGGATGCAGAAACCAAGAAAAAGAAATTGCAGGAAGAACACAACCTGCCTATGACTATCAAACTAGAAAAGGAGATGAACGATATGTGCAACTTAAGTTCAGGCATCCGCGAGGAAGGCTTCCGTGATGGAGAACATAGCGGATTATTAAAAGGCAAGATCGAGGGCAAGATTGAAACCATACGCAACATGATAGTGGATGGATTTACCACCATCGAAGCACTCAAAGCCACTGGCCGCTACACCGCGGAAGAGCTTGCTGCTGTTTCTGCCAGCCTTCACTAAGAAGTAGGGCTGCAAAAAAGGATACACAAAACTGAAAAATGTCCTATTCATATCCCCATATCCCCCACAACAGCTGGTGCTGACATCAGTCACCACTAGCTGTTGTCTTCATGAAATTAACTTAACATCACTTACCTACCAAAGGCCGCAGCCGCAAATCTGCGGCTTTTTATTTTTGTATCTCACAATCATTCACCTCTTTTACCGGAAAATAAGCAGTTTATACTTAAAAAGATTTCCTAAATTATCAAAAAATTCTTTATAATGAAAGCACATACATCTATTCAAGACAGAAAAATTGTTATAAAATTGAAACAAGAAATTTCTTATGCAACCTGTAATTGAAGTCTGTAAAGTTCAATTTTTAACTTTCAATTTACATTCAGCTTGCAAGTTACATTCAGCTTGCAAGTTACGAATTTACAAAATCATGAAAATAGCTAGATAATCAATATAATCACGGCAGGCCTGCACACATACCAATTCACAGCACTTTGTGGTATAATGAAGGAGAGAGACGATTGACTACCATACAAACTATCCTAGCCAGGGATATTGACACGGAAAATATCGACATCCGCTACGACAGGAGCGTAAAGCGTGTCCTGGCCAATACACCGTTGCTGGCCCCCATTACCAAATACACAGTCAAGGAATTGAAAAATTATTCCATCCCTATGGTTGAAAAATGCATTGATGCAGATTCAATCCAGGTCAGCCAGATATTTGTGGAACCGGGACTCACCAACAGGAAAATCCTCAATGACGAGCTGGAAAGCAAAATTCCCGGTGAAGGCCGTGCTATCTTTGACATCCGCTTTACCATCACCCTGCCCGATGGCAGCAGGACAAAAATCATCATCAACATCGAAGCCCAGCAGAAAAGCAATCCCGGCTACAGCCTCCTGAACCGCGGCATCTTCTACGCAGCCCGGCTTATCTCAGCCCAGCTTTCCGTAGAGTTTACCAATGATGGCTCAGATAAGAAGCAGTATGACAATATGAAAAAGGTCTACAGCATCTGGATTTGCATGAACTGCCCTGAGGACAAGAAGGACTCTATTATCAATTATTCCTTTGAGCCTCATATCATCTACCAGGGCAATGACAAGCTAACAGTGTATGAAAACTGTGACCTGATGAATATCACCTTCATCCACCTCAGCGGCAAGCCTGACCAGAGCCACCACCAGCTCATTTCCATGCTGGATACCCTGCTTGCCAGGATGGATGCAAAAACCAAGAAAAAGAAATTACAGGAAGAACACAACCTTCCTATGACTATCAAGCTAGAAAAGGAGATGAACGATATGTGCAACTTAAGTTCAGGCATCCGCGAGGAAGGCATACGTATAGGCGAGCATAAAGGCGAGCGTAAGGGAAAATTAGAAACCATACGCAATATGATAGTGGACGGATTGACCACCATCGAAGCAATCAGGGCTACTGGCCGCTACACGGAAGACGAGCTTTCCGCTGTTGCTGCTAGCCTTCACTAATAAGCAACGCTGCAAAAAGTATACACGAAACTGAAAAATGTCCTACTCATATCCCCCATATCACCCACAACAGCTGGTGCTGACACCAGTTACCATTAGCTGTTGTCCTCATGAAACTAACTCAACATCACTTACCTACCAAAAGCCGCAGCCGCAAATCTGCGGCTTTTTACAGAAAAGTAATCTCGGCTACAGTTTCCTGAACCGTGGCATCTTCTACGTAGCACGGCTTATCTCAGCCCAGCTTTCCGTGGAGTTTACCAATGACGGCTCAGACAAGGAGCAGTACGACAACATCAAGAAAGTCTACAACATCTGGATTTGCATGGACTGCCTGGAGGACAAGAAGGACTCTATCATCAATTATTACTTTGAGCCTCATATCATCTATCAGGGCAACGATAAACTGAAACTATACAAAAACTGTGACCTGATGAATATCACCTTTATCCATCTCAGCGGCAAGCCTGACCACAGCCACCACCAGCTCATTTCCATGCTGAATATCCTGCTTGCCAGGATGGATGCAAAAACCAAGAAAAAGAAATTACAGGAAGAACATAATCTTCCTATGACTATCAAGCTAGAAAAGGAGATGAAGGATATGTGCAACTTAAGTTCAGGCATCCGCGAGGAAAGCTTTCTCGATGGAGAACGTAGCGGAGAACGCAAAGGAGAGCGTAAAGGAAAATTAGAAACCATACGCAATATGATAATGTATGGTTTAACCACCATAGACGCAATCAAGGCCACCGGTCTTTACACAGAAGAAGAACTGTCCGCTGTTGCCGCTAGTCTGCATTAATTGCCTTCCCTCCCGTATGAGCTTGTGCTGACACAAACCAGCACAAGCTTATTTCCATGCTGGATATACTGCTTGCCAGGATGGATACAAAAATCAAGAAAAAGAAATTGCAGGAAGAGCATAACCTTCCTATGACCATCAAACTAGAAAAGGAGATGAACGATATGTGCAACTTGAGTTCAGGTATTCGTGAGGACGGAAGAATTGAAGGAAAACTTGAAGGAAAATTAGAAACCATACGAAACATGATAGTGGACGGATTGACCACCATCGAAGCAATCAGAGCCACTGGACGCTACACTGCTGAAGAACTTTCAGCGGTTGCCGCTAGCCTTCACTAAATTGTCTTCTCTTCTGTATGAGCTGTTGCTGACAAAACCACACCAGCTCATTTCCATGCTGGATATCCTGCTTGCCAGGATGGATTCTGATACCAAGAATAAAAAATTGCAGGAAAAACATAACCTGCCTATGACTATCAAGCTAGAAAAGGAGATGAACGACATGTGCAATTTAGGACGCACTCTTCGAGAGAAAAACTTTCGTGAAGGCTATCGTGAGGGCTTTCAGCAGTCTATACGTTAAAGCAATATTGCAATCATAAAACGACCTATGTACAAACATCAATTTCCTTTTGAAGAAGCTATGGAACTCCTTGACCTTGATGAGTCCAAAGCTCCTGAGTATCTTGCCCTGATGCAAACCAATTAAACATCACTTACCTACCCAAAGCCGCAAATCTGCGGTTTTTTTGTTCCAAAATTAATCAAGACATACATTTTTTAACTTACTGTAAACAAACTGAACAAATTTATACATTGGCAACATATCATGTAAAATAAAAAATAATTTAACCTTATTTTTATAAGAAAATTCTGGATTAGATGTCAAAACACACCTATTCTTTTTAACTATCTGATGGAATTTATTATATGTATCTTCATATAAAATATCTTCCACATATCTTCTCTCATTGCTAATGATTTCATCTAAAGATACAAATGCCTTATATGCTATTCCGAATCTATCCACATCAAAATTATATTTCTGGAAAAAACTTTGCCTTGCCTCCACCACCTCATAAGCAGAAATTATATCCTTTAAACTAATATTGTGACAAATACTGGAACTATGCTTTCTGTAATAATATAAAGGTTTTTTTATGTAGTAAAAAGTATTCGCTTGTATTACAATGCGTGGTAACACAGCCGAATCTTCTCCCAATGATATATTTTCAGGAAATCTTACTCCTTCCCACAAAAATCGTTTAGTAATTTTTGTGTGAAGATAGCTAGCAATCTTCACACCATCATGTATTTGCTTTATGAAGTTGTCTTTTAATATGGAATGAGATTCGGAAGCATAAATACAAGGTATCAGTTGATTTTCATACAGCTTATAATGTGAAAAGAAGCACACATCATAATCTTTATCTAAAACATACCGCACTTGCTCCCAGTAGTCATTTGAAACATAATCATCAGGATCAATCCAAGCTAGATATTTGCCTTTAGCATTAGCCAAGCCAACATTTCTTGCCGATGATACTCCGCCATTTTCTTTATGTATAACTTTTATATAAGCATATTTTTCAGCATGTCTATTGCAAATTTCCAAACTATTATCTGTAGAACCATCATCCACACAGATAATTTCAACTTCATCACTTGACCAACTCTGCTGTTCTAAACTCACCAGACATTCTTCCAAATAACGTCCAACATTATATATAGGCATTATTATGCTTATATATATACCATTACGAAAAAAATTCTCCATTCTATCGCCCTTCACAAAACAACTATTAGAAACTAAATTGAGTTAAAAAAATTTATACAGTCCTTATAATCCTAAATAAATCCAATTAGGATAAACTTTAAACAAGTAAACACCAATATATGGCAAAGCTAATAGAAAAAAGATTGATTTTATATACATATAATTTTTATTTTTTCTTTCCATGCCTATCAATGTATCAGAAACTAATAATGCTATCAAAAATGGCACTATACTCATTAACCTATCAGCAAAATTACCATCCATGAAATTAGTAATAGTTCCTATAAAAGATAATAAAACAACTACCAGAGCCATACGTTGTATATACTTGAAAATGGTATTACATCGACTATAGTACATATTAAATAATGCACTAACCATTAAGACACAAGATATGTATATGTTTAAAACTTTAAACAATAATGGCACATCATATACATCATTAGTAGAATAACTCACAGATTTTAGCAATACTGCACTTACGGTCATCTGAATATCTGGAAACGGAGTTAATATGGATATTAGTGTTATAATAAGTGTCTCATAATAATTTGCAACAAAAAGTGATAGTATTGCAAAAATTATAATACTATATTTTAATTTTACATTTGCTATGCAACGAACAAGAAATAATATGATAGTTCCAGGATGCATCAGAAAAGCACAAATATAAAGCAAATTCCTTTTTGCTTTGCTAGCAATAATATCAAAATACATACCTGCAAAAAAAATTACAGTTGCTAAGGGATATCTGATATTATTCATATTCCAAAAAAACACACCACACATCAGAATCATACATATTGCAAATCTTCTAAGCGGAGCACTCAGCTTCAATAAAGCAAAAAACTTGTTACATATAAAAAATGCCAATCCATAGTAAATCCAAGTGCTTATTAATGGCAAAAAACTATTGTCATCAAATAAATACGCAACCATTCTTAAATATAATGCTGATAAAGGAGCTTCAATATACAAACCATCATCAAAGCCCAATCTTATTGAATCTAAACTATCAAAATGCCTGCATAAATCAACGCCACCCCCCCCATAAAATCTTGCCTGCATAAATGGATCATATAAAAAAGCTACAATAGAAAATATCGCTATAGGCCACAACATATACAATTTTATAGGGATTTTTGTCCAAGTAGCCAGTAGAAAAGCTACATAATTACAAATAAAAAAAGCATAACAATACACACCATTTTCCTCCATAGCTGCATCAGGAATTTTAACACTCACCTAATAAATCTCTCCATGCCTGGACGATATTTTTCAACCTAAATTTATCCATATTTTTAATAGCATTACAGCACTTTACAACTTTTTTTAAAAATAAAAATCGCGTAACCCAATACTGAAATAAAAACTAAATAATCTAAATATAATATTTTCTTCATATTTTTTTACATCCATCTGTTATAGTATTTAATATTTTACACAAAAAAGAATACACTGATATGGGTAGCAAAATTAAAATTAACGAATCTATTTTTCCACGCAAACTAATGGAAGAATTGTTATCACATTTGTAAAAAAAATCTTTAAATTCTCTACAAACTTGCTCTATTTCACCCAAATGATCTTTCATATCAACAGTTGATATTGCACATTTTATGTTTGCTCTATATACCCAATTTAATCTACGTATCCCCTCATTTTTTAATGTAGGATACTCCTTACTTAAAAGATCTAAAATATGCTTGTAGACAAATATACCATCCCACATTTTAGCATTCCAATAACATGTTTTAGTTATACTTCCTTTTCTATTCCTATAAAAATACAACATATCTGGCAATACAACCATACAGGTTGTAAGCTTTATAACATCCAAAACAATATATGCATCTTCATAATTTATCCCTTTCGGAAAACGCAAATTTGAAAATATTTTTCTTTCATATAGTTTCAAACACGTAGATAATGTTCCGCCTCCACCAGAAAACATTTGACATATCATATCTTGTTTTGTAGTATATATTTCCTTTCTAGAAAAACTACTACTGTTAAATGATGATCCATTACCTCTACAATAAAAATGACACACCGCAACATCAGAACTATTTACTATAGCTCCATAGTAAAGTTTTTCATACATATCATGGGCAATATAATCATCGCTATCAACAAAGCCAATCCATTCACCAGTACATATATCAAGCCCGACATTACGGGCATCACTAAGCCCACCATTTTTCTTGTGAATGACACGGATTCTGCTGTCCCTTTTTGCATACTCATCACAAATATCAGGGCAGGCGTCTGTAGAACCATCATCTACGAGTATAATTTCAAGATTTTTATATGTCTGATTAATAATAGAATCAACACATTCCGGCAAATATTCTGCTACATTATATACAGGAACTATTACACTAATTAATGGCTGCTTGCCCTGACTTTCTGTCATCATCTAAAAGCTCACTCCAAATAAAATATCTTTGCTATCAATTACATATCAGCTATCATCCTGCTGTACATCTCAGTTATCTCATAGCCCCCCCCGAGTGGATACCAACCCAGTTTCTTCAATTCACTGGTATCTAAATCCATATACAGGGTATCAGGAAAGCCATTTGCGGCTGCATCCTGAATATCATATACCACTTTAATACCACCATTTTCTGCTACCTTCTCTGCCATCTCTGCAATGGAGCAGTATGTAGCCTCATCCGCAGCATTATAAATAAAGCCAGGCTTACCTTTCAGTAAAACAGCCAAAATCGCAGTTGCTGCATCGGTGGTATACAAATAGCAACGCTCTGTCTCACCCTTGGTTTTCAAGACAATATCCTTCTGTTCCTTAACGCAACGGGCAAAATATGCAAACACCCTGGTATCATTGTAATTAACACCGGCACCAAAGGTCTGGGTAAGCCTTATGCTCATAGCTGGCAGTGCATATTCACTGGCATAGCTGCAGCACAAATTCTCTGAGGCAATCTTGCCAATCGGATAGCAGTTACGCATATTCAGAGGGGAGAACGAGCCTATTTCATTCTCCTTCACTTTATGTCCCTTCTTCGGATAACCATAAACTTCCATGCTGGAAAGATACACAAAGCCTGAAACCTTTTTCTCCTTGGCAAATTTCAATAAATTCATAGTCCCTGACAAGGTTGTTTCCAAAGTCTCAACCGGATGACTGACAAACTCCCTGCTGGCAGTCTGACTGGCACCATGAATAATATAATCAATAGGAATATCAATATACGGCAGCTGCTCTACGCTTCCAACTGCAAAGCTTAGTACACCATCACCCAGAATATCTTTAAAACGTTCTTCTGCCCTATTCTGGTCACGCACCAGTGCCAAGACCTTTAAATTCAGCTGCTTAACCTTATTGGCATAATTAAGCGCATTTATTACGGTAGCACCGATAAGGCCTGTTGCTCCTGTGACAAAAATAGTTTTTCCAGCAAGCATATCCCAAGGAATAAAATCTGCCTTTGCCACATTGCGAATATCTTCCTGAAAAATGTTTTCTTTTTTATTTCTTATTTCATCCTTAATCATGCAATCATCTTCCCTCTGCAATCTGTGCATTTTCTCTCGCTTCCAATATTGCCCTCATAGTATAGAAATCATCAGGAGTGGTGATTTTTATATTTTCGCCCGGTCCATCAATCAGATATAATTTCTTACCATACTTCTGCATCATGGTACAGGAATCAATACAGTTGGTCTCACCCTCAGAAAGTGCCCTCTCATGTGCAGCCAAAATATCCTTCAGCCAAAAACTTTGCGGTGCTTTGGCTACACGGGAATTTTTCCTGCTTGGCACATAATCTATAGAAGCTCCTGCATTATCCACAACTAGAATAGTCTCTGTAACCAATGCCGTAGTAATAGCTGAACCATTTTTCTTGACACTCTCAATGTTGTCAGTAATCAGCTTTTCATTGATTAACGGGCGTACCCCATCATGAATTAATACAACAGTATCATCCACACCAGCTACTTCCTTGGCAGCTTTAAGCCCCTCATAAATGGAAAGCTGACCTGTTGCCCCACCATGAACCACCTTTTTTACTTTTTCGATTCGGAAGCGATACAAAAGCTCATTCAGATAAGGAATCCATTCTTCCTTACACACCACCACAATCCCGTCAATCATAGGATGATACTCAAAGTGCTCCAATGTATGTATAATAATTGGCTTACTATAAATTTCCAAAAATTGCTTCGGCTTATCAGAACTATGCATACGTCTACCCACGCCACCAGCGAAAATCACAGCTATATTCAAAAAATCACCTTCTTGAAACACTAGTTATTTTACTTTTCTAATCCTCTAGCCATACAATGTGTATTTTTATGGAAAGCTTCTGGCTTGACCGGTGTCATATAGTCCTCACCATAAGATGTCCGCAGTATTTCATCGTATCCAGCATGTATCATAAACTTTGAGTCTTCAAATGGCACTCTAATATAACTGTTAACCGCCTCGCTTGAAACAACAATATGAAGTGCCTTGTATTGGTCATTTAGCCTTACCATGTATTTTTTATTTCCCACAAAGCAACTTTCAGTAAATTTATATCGCAAATTCATTTTCCATTTGTGCGGAAACAACCTACCTATAGAATAAAGTATATATATGAACATATACTTTATTCCCTTATACTCACCAACACTGGTAATTTTCATACCCTCTTGAGTTTTTGTAAATCCTAAAAAAAAGACCAATATTAAATATTTTATCTTCCTAGCCCAAAAATTTTCAGATATATAATCATATATAAGCAAATCAATCCAAACAGAAATTTTATTTTTTCTTTTAAGCCAAACTCTTGGAGGCGTTCCAAATTCATCAAAGATAATGTCATCTCCAATATCGCCTTTACACATTATGTTACAAAATTTTACATAATCTACTTTTGTCATACTTATATCCAAATCATCATCCCAAGCGATAAATCCTTTCTCACGTATGGCACCTAGCAAAGTCCCACCATGTAAAGAATAATGTATATTATTTCTATGGCATATTTCATCGAAAAGTTTTAACAGAGTTAACATTTCCCTATGTAATTCTATTTTATCTTTATCTGATGGCATCTCCATTTCCCCTTTTAATAGCATATCTTTTTATGAGTCCCCAATTAAACACTAATCAAGACAAACTCTTATACTCTTTACTGATACTCATTAGCATATTTTTTACAATAAACTTTTCTAGATATAATCGCCGTGATTGATTTCCCAAACTAGCTACTTCGTCAAATTTATCACGCAACCTCGCAAAAATATCTACCGCATTTTTATTGTTTACATCCACTAAATATCCATTAACACCATTCTGAACAGCTTCCTTGACACCACCAACATCAGATGCAATAACTGGCAATCCAGCCCTCATCGCTTCTATAATACTTATTGGGAATCCTTCCCAGTTACTGAGGAGCAGGAATACATCAAATTTTGGCAACAGTTCTGCCACATCAGTCCGAGCACCTAAAAAGACAACACTTTCACCTAGCTGCAACTTATCGGCCACCCTCGTGGCTTTATTAAAATCAGGACCATCACCCACAAAGTGCACTTTAATATTTTTGCCAGCATCCAAAAGCTCCCTGACAATCTGCAATACATCTATATTTCTCTTTTGCTTGGTAAAACGTGCTACCACAATGCAGTTTAAAAAATCATGCTTTTCAGACTTGTCCCAATCTCGAACTAAATTAAGTGCCACATCAGGAATGCAGTTATGAATTGCTGTCATCTTATCTGCATGAGCAGGCAGATAGTTTCTGCCTAAGTCAAGGTCATACTCAGACACACAAATAATCTTATCTGTAATATATCCCACCAAATTTTCTATGTTGCGATAAAGAAACCGCTTTCCCGGCTGCACACCATCAGTAAATGCCCAGCCGTGAGCAGTAAAAACACTCGGTATGTTGCACAACCTGGCAGCAATCCTGCCCACTATTCCTGCCTTGCTGGAATGGCAG
>JBGVMW010000222.1:0-2047 GCA_045125095.1 Lachnospiraceae bacterium | reverse complement strand
TCTAAAAAATTCAAGTTTTCCTAACTGTTCGATATATTGGAATTTGCCTCTCCGTCAAACTGAAAACTGATGAACAATCACTCTATCTTTTATACGATGCAATAAGTTCTTTGCTATCTGCAATTTTATAATCAAGTATTCCTAAGTTACTAATCAAATCAAATGTCATATCTGCATTAACCTGTAATTCATCTTTAAGCTTAGTTGCAGACGGCTCAACTTTAAGAAAAACCGTTAATCCATAAGGCACTGTTTCAGACTGTATTTCTATGCTGTCATATGAATATCCATCTGGATAACATTGTCCGCTTACAATGTTTATAACATTAGGAGCAAACGACACAACCAATTTAATTCGTCAAATTGGAATTTGTCTACCCAATTAAAAAATCATATACATATTGATTAAAGTCCTTCGCCTCTTCATACGCAGCATGACCTAACCTATCATACATATGTATTTTGCATCCGAGTTTCTCTGCAATTTCCTCGGAAGCGCTACCTGTAACGACTTTATCCTGTCTGCCACCCAGAACAAGCACAGGGCATTTGATTTTGTCCAGGGCCTCATAAGTGTTGCAAGTAAGGCAGGCTTTGGCCAAAGCAACAAATCGACCTACATCCTTCGGCTTTTGCAGAAATGTCAGCAGCGGCATAAACGGACGATACCTTTTTACATAGGCATCGGAATATATTTTTTCAGCCATGTCTGCAACAAGTTCCTTCATGGCTCCCCGTTCTGCCATTTCAATCCAGTTGCTGACAACTTGCTTTACCGTATCATTATTCTGAGAAAGCGTTACAGCAAGAACCAGTTTCTTTACCAAATCAGGTCTGTCGATTGCAAGGTATTGTGCAATCATTCCTCCTTGCGATACACCAAATACATCAGCATTTTTGATGCCTAATGTATCCATGGCTATAGCAATATCCAAAGCCATATCTCTTACTGTAATACCGTCTTGAACGACTGACCTTCTGTCAAACAGATAAACTTTGTAATCCTTTGCAAATATGCGGTACATATAGGAAAGAGACAGCGCAGCGCCTTTTATTCCACGTGTATTAAGACCCTGTATCATAACCAACGGTTTCGTTCCGTTGCCGAATGTAATATAATCAAACTGCATATTCTGAATATTCAGTTTTAATTCTTTGGCATTGTATATCATAAACACTGCATCTCCAAATTGGAATTTGTTGATTATATGCGCGCTTTCAATCTCACCGCAAGACTGAAAGTTTATTGGTTACTGCCAATCAAAATTTTCTTTTCCGGCACCGACTTCAAAATGGTATTTACCGATACCGAGGTCAATACCCGAGAAGTGGCCTTCACCTGCGGTGATGGTTACTTTGCTACCGTCACCCTTGACCATGTAAGGCTGCTTATTAAGTGCCGTAGGAGCATATAGAAGCGCATCCACGCCATCAACAAACCATTGAGGTGATGTTCCGTTGTACTGGCTGATTTCCGCTGCGGTTTTGGATTTATGCTGTACACCCTGGGTCTGACCATAACCGATAGCAATAACACCGTTGATTCGGACGTCTTTGCATTCAAGATGTTTCAAGGCACCTTTTCCGTTGAACATACCTCCGCACCACCATGTATTCAAACCGAGAGTCTGAGCATACAGGCAAAGGTCCGCGCCACAATAGCCCAATTTCTCATCCAAGTCAGAGTTTTCCTTTCCCGCAAGAACGATATAGCTGTGGACGGTCTTAGTCAGTAGCATCTTTGCCATGCCACCGATACCATCGGAGTTGCCTATAACCAGTTTCATGTTCAGTCCGTGAGTGGTGTTGTTTTCTGCGATTCTGGCATTCAGCAGTTCCACCAGATTGGAAGGAATGGGTTTATCAGTATATTTACGAACCATGTGCCTTTGTTTGATTGCTTCTTTTATTGTCATAGTGACCTCCTAATCTTCGTATGATACTTCAATGGCATCATTTATTTCACTAATAAGTTGAACAGCAACTTCAATTATCTAAAAACTTTTTGATACATACATTTACAAACTCTGGATTATCCACATTAGAA